>DATHUM010000345.1:0-2475 GCA_035462225.1 Jiangellaceae bacterium
GCGAGTCCGCCTCGGCCGTCGGTGCGCCGGTGGCCAGTGGGGTGCCTGGTGCATCGGCAGTCGGAGAGTCGCCGGCCGGCGAGTCGACCGGCACCGGCTGGCCGAGGTCCGGTGGGCTAGCCGTCTGGTCACTGCAGCCGACGGCCACCACCGCAGCGGTCGCCACTGAGGCGAACACCGACGGGCGCAGCAAGCGGCTCGTCACACTCTTGGCAGGCACGGGGAGTTCTGTTACCCGGAGCCCATGGCACGAAACAGCCGAACCAAAGAAGTTCGTCCTTACGGGCCACATAACACCAGGTGGTCAGCTAGTTCACGATGCTGAATGTCACTGCCTGTTGGAGACCGCCTACGCTGGAAGTGAAGGGATGGCCGGGAAAGTTCGGGGGTTTGGTTGCCGATCCATCCGCCGGGCATTCGATCTACGATCGCGCTGGGATTGATCGCGATCATTGCGGTAGTGGGCGGGCTCTTCTCGCCCGCCTCGTCGTCGGCGAAGGTGTGGCGCGAGTTTTCGCCTCGGTCTGGCGGGCATACAGAAGCGATGTCGTGCTCGACCGAACCGCGGCTGACCGGCTCGTTCCTGCAGCCCTGGCTGGTGGACGGCTGGACGCCTGAGCAGTGGGATGCCGAACTCCGGCATCTCCGCGAAGCCTGCATTTCCGAGGTCGTGCTGCAGTGGACGGTGGATTCCGGCGCCAACACGGCGATCTATCCGTCCGCCATTGTTGGCGGCGGACGCACGGCGAACGATGACGTGCTCGCCCGCGCGCTGGCCGCCGCGGAACGAGCCGGTGTCGACGTGTATGTAGGGCTACAGGTCAACGACGAGTGGTGGCGGACCTACGCGAACGATCGGACCTGGCTCTTGGCGGAGTCCGAATTGTCGCAGCGGCTGATCGACGAGATTTGGACCAGGTATGGTGCTGCGCGCTCGTTCGCGGGCTGGTACCTGCCATTCGAGGTCGACAATTGGCACTTCGACCGGCCGGATACCTGGGACGGTATGGCGTCGTTCTACGGCATCGTGGGTCGGCACGCCAAGCGCATGACGCCGAACCTGCCCATCGTGATATCGCCGTTCTTCAATCCGGCCGGTGGGCTGCCACCCGCCGAGTGGGCGAAGATGTGGGCCAGGATCCTGCCGGCAGCGCCTATCGACGCCATTGCGCTACAGGATGGCGTCGGTGCCGGGCACGCATCTGCTGAGGAACTCGTGCCGTGGTTCGCCGCGACGGCGGCCGCCATCAAGACCGCCGGCACCGACACCGAGTTGTGGTCGACCACCGAGACGTTTACCTCAGACCTGGATCCGATGGACATCGGTTCGGTGGTCGAGGACATGATCGCCGTATCGCCATACGTGTCGCGTTACTGGAGCTTTTCGTACGACCACTACCAGAGCCCGCAGCAGGTGGGGCCGGCGTTTCACGAAACCTACGTGGAGTACGTCACGACCGGAGTGCTGCGGCCCGTAGGGTGAGCGTCGCAGTTCGTCAAGGTCCATCTGACGGCCGCGGCCGGGCCTCAGGTCCCGCGCGGTACCGCAAGCAGGTAGTCGTCGGCGTCCCGGTTCCACTCCAACTCGATGGCACCGTCGGTCTGCGCCGCCTTGCAGAACTGCAGGAAACTCCGGTAGCCGAGCTTCTTCTCGCTGAAGTCGGGTCGCACCTTGCGTACCTGATTCTTCAGGCCGGACAAGGCGACCGGACGGCCGCCGCCGGTCAGATCGGCCACGACGGAGCGCAGCAGCCGGAACGCGTCCTCGCGGCTGCCATGCTCTGGGAGGGACACCTCGGGATCACCCTTGGCGGGACCCGCCGCGAGCTCGACGATCTCCCGGTCGGCCAAGTGGCGGATGAGCTCGCCGAAGGCCCGGAAGCCGTAGTTGGCTTCACTGAACGTCGGATCCTTTCGGAGCAGGGCTCGTTTCAGGCTCGATGCGGTGATCGCGCCGCTCGTGCTGCTCTCCATGCCGGCGACGGTCTGCACGACGAGGATCGCAAGATCGTCAATGTCGCGCGGGGACTCCGCTTCGGCCGTCGGTGTCTCCTGCTCGTCCTCGGTGAGTTCGCTCGCCGGCGTCCGGCCGGCCGGCGTCGGACGGCGGCCGCTGCCACCCGATGGTGGTACGTCCACTCCCTCGAGGCGGTCGTAGTACAGGAACTCGTCACAGGCCGGTGGCAGCAGCGCGGACGTCGACTTCTCGACCCCGACCCCGATGACCCTCTTGTTAAGCTCGCGCAGTTTGTGTACCAGCGGGGTGAAGTCACTGTCGCCGGTGCAGATCACGAAGGTCGAGATGTAGTCACGCTCGAACGCCATCTCCAGCGCGTCGACAGCCATCTTGATGTCCGCCGCGTTCTTGCGCGGCGCGCCCATGCGCTGCGGCATCTCGATGAGCTCGACATGTGAACGGGTGAGCATCCGGCGGTCCTCGTCGAAATACGACCAATCGGCGTAAGCCCTGCGCAC
>DATHUM010000346.1:0-2628 GCA_035462225.1 Jiangellaceae bacterium
CGGCGTGTCGCCCCGGAGTTGCATGATCGACGCGGGTTACTCGCCGCGCAGCGACGCCAGCACCTCGTCCAGTTCGTCCGGCTTGATCAATACGTCTCGGGCCTTCGAACCCTCGGACGGCCCGACGATGCCTCGGCTTTCCATCAAGTCCATCAGTCGGCCGGCCTTGGCGAAGCCAACCCGCAGCTTGCGCTGCAACATCGAGGTGGACCCGAACTGGGTGTTGATGACGAGTTCGGCGGCCTGGCACAACAGGTCCAGATCGTCACCGATGTCCTCGTCGATTTCACGCCTGGAACCCTGGGGAGCGGTGACGTCCTCGCGGTAGGTCGGCTGCAGTTGGGTCTTGCAATGCGTCACCACGGCGTGGATCTCGGTCTCGGTCACCCACGGACCCTGGATCCGGATCGGCTTGCTCGCGCCCATCGGCAGGAACAGCCCGTCCCCCTGCCCGACCAGCTTCTCCGCACCCGGCTGATCCAGGATGACCCGCGAGTCGGCCAGCGACGACGTGGCGAACGCCAGCCGGGACGGCACGTTCGCCTTGATCAGGCCGGTAACGACGTCGACGGACGGGCGCTGGGTTGCAAGCACCAGGTGGATGCCGGCGGCCCTGGCCAGCTGGGTGATCCGCACGACGGCGTCCTCCACGTCCCGGGGGGCGATCATCATAAGATCCGCCAGCTCGTCCACGATGACGAGTAAGTACGGGTACGGAGCCAGTTTTCGCTCGCTGCCCGGTGGCGGCTTGACCTTGCCGTTGCGCACGGCCTTGTTGAAGTCGTCGACGTGCCGGAACCCGTACTCGTGCAGGTCGTCGTACCGCATGTCCATCTCGCGGACGACCCACTGCAGCGCCTCGGATGCCTTCTTCGGGCTCGTGATGATCGGGGTGATCAGGTGTGGGATGCCGTCGTAGGCCGACAGCTCCACCCGCTTCGGGTCGACCAGCACCAACCGCACCTCGTCCGGCGTGGCCCGCATCAGCACGGAGGTGATCAGCGAGTTGATGCAGCCCGACTTGCCTGAGCCGGTGGCCCCGGCGATGAGCAGGTGCGGCATCTTGGCCAGGTTCGCCACGACGAACCCGCCTTCGACGTCCTTGCCCAACCCGACGACCATCGGATGGTGGTCTTTGCGGGCCAGCGGCGAGCGCAAGACGTCACCGAGGCTGACCGTCTCCCGGTCGCTGTTGGGGATCTCGATGCCGATCGCCGACTTGCCGGGTATCGGCGACAGAATCCGCACATCGGCGCTGGCCACCGCGTACGCGATGTTCTTGGACAGCGCCGTCACCCGCTCGACCTTGACCGCGGGGCCGAGCTCCACCTCGTACCGGGTCACGGTCGGCCCGCGCATATAACCGGTCACCTGGGCGTCGATGTCGAACTGGTCGAGCACCTCGGTGAGCGCGTCCACCACCTGGTCCGACGCCTTCGACCGGGTCCGGTGCGGGCTGCCCTGAGCCAGCGCATCGGACGGCGGCAGCGTGTAGGTGATGTCACCGGACAAGGCAAGCTGTTCCACCCGCTGCGGGAGCGGGGAATGTGGCGGCGGCTCGGCCCTGGCCCCCGTGCGGGCGCGGGCAGGCTGGGGCTGCACCGCAACGGTCTCGGCGTCGTCCGGCTCGGCACCCTCGCCGCGGCGGGCCTTGTCCTGCACCAACGGCGTGTCGTACGGCTCTTCGTCCTGCGGCTTGAAGTCGTGCCCTCGCCAGCGCCGCCGCGTCCGCCGGGAGCCGGTGCCGCTCTCGTCCTCGTCTTCCGCTTCGCCGAGCAGGTAGTCGCGAACCGCCCGAGCGCGATCCGGGATCTCGTGCACTGGCGTGTGGGTGACGACGAGAATGCCGTATACCGTGATCATCGCCAGCAGCGGAGTGGCCACCCAGACCGTCAGCAGGTCCGCCGGCATCGTGGACGCGACGTAGCCGATCGCACCACCTGCGGCCTGCATGGCGGTCTCGCCGTCGACCGGCCGCGGCATGCCTCCTGCGATGTGCGTGAGCCCTAGCGTGCCGAGCAGCAGCGTCGTCCATCCGACCAACTGCCGCCCACCCGGCCCGTTGCGCGCCGGGTTCCGCAGCGTCCGCCAGGCCGCCAGGAGCAGCAGGACGGGAACGACGTACGACACCGTGCCCACCGCACCGGCCGCAACCGAGCGGACGATGTCGAAGACCTGCCCGTCGAGGTTCCACCAGACACCGGCCGCGGTGACCAAGGCGAGACCGAGCAGTCCGAGGCCGATGCCGTCGCGCCGGTGCTCGGAGTCGAGTTCACGCGCGGTGCCGAGCCGTCGCACGATGCCGCCGAGCAGGTGGGCCAGGCCCATCCAGATCGCGGTGATGAGCCGGCCCATCCCGGTGCCCAGCCAGACGAGTAGGCCGGGTTCCTTAGGCGGTGGAGGCGGAGGGGTGCGCCGGGTCGTCCGCTTGCTCCGGCCGCGGGTCGGCGGCTCGGGCTCAGCCTTCTTCGACCGGCGGTTCCGGGTCGACGTGGACGTTCGGGTGGCCATGATCTGCAGGCTACCCGCACATCACATCCGTATCGTGCGTCACACGCCGCACTGTCGCGTTCGATCACGTTCAGCAGGCGGCCCGACTTACCTACATGCACGCAGACCTGTAGGTAA
>DATHUM010000347.1:0-18707 GCA_035462225.1 Jiangellaceae bacterium
TGATCCACGATGTCGACTGGCGAGCCGAGGCAGCAGCGGCGGCCGCTGCGCGTGCCGAGGTCGAGACCCAGTCGCGCCGCCCGGAGATCCTCCGCAAGGCGATGGACGCCGCTCGCGCCGAACACGGCAAGGCAGGGCCGCAGGCCGTCGTCCAGGCCGCCGAACCGTCCCGGCGCGAGTGGGTCCACGACCGGCTGGTCGACTACGGGCGGGTTCGTGCGCAGAGCCTCGGCTGGCCGGACGTCTACACGTTGACCAAGGCCCTCGGCGAGCGGGCCGCCGAAGAACTGTGGGGCGAGGCCGGGCACCGGCTGTCGATCTTGCGGCCGGCCATCGTCGAGAGTTCCCTGGCGCACCCATACCCGGGCTGGATCGACGGATTCAAGATGGCCGACCCGCTGATCCTCGCGTACGGTCGCGGAATCCTGCCGGAGTTTCCCGGGCTACCGGACAGCGTGCTCGACCTGATCCCCGTCGACCTCGTCGTCAATGCGACTCTCGCCGCCGCCGCCGATCCGCCCGAACCCAGCCAACCGCAGTACTTCCACGTCAGCTCCGGGGCCCGGAACCCGCTGCCGTTCCGGGCCATGTACGAGCACGTGCACGAGTATTTCCGGCGTCACCCGATGCCCGACTCCGAACGCGGTCACGTCCAGGTTCCGGCCTGGCGCTTTCCCGGCAGCACCCAGGTGCTGCGGATGCTGCGGACCGGCGAAAAGGCGGTCGAATACGCCGACAAGGCGCTGCTGCACATTCCGGCGAGCGACCGCACCCGCTAGCTGCAGAGCGACGTCCACCGCCGGCAGCAGGAACTGGAGGTCCTCCGCAAGTACGCCGACCTCTACCAGGCCTACACCCAGGCAGAGGTCATCTACGACGATCGCCGCACGCTCGCCCTGCATCGCTCGCTCCCACCCGACCGGCAGACCGAGCACGGCTTCGACTCGGCCGTCATCGACTGGAAGCACTACCTGCAAGAAGTGCACTACCCCAGCGTCACCGAACTGATGCGCTCGTTCTCCGGGCGCCCCCGGGCCAAGGGCAGGACCGACCGGGCCCTGCCGCAGTCCACCGACGCGGCGGCGGTCTTCGACCTGGAGGGGACGGTCGTCGCATCCAATACCATCGAGCAATACCTGTGGACCCGGCTGGCCAGCCTGCCCCGGTCGCAGTGGCCGCGCGAGTTCAGTGACCTGCTGCGCAACCTGCCCCGCTACCTGCGCGCCGAACGCCGGGACAGGGGCGATTTCATCCGGACCTTCATGCGCCGCTACGAGGGAGTCGACGAAGCGGAGTTGCGCCGCCTCGTGGAGGAGTCGATCGGTGACGCTCTGCTGCAGCGAGCCATGCCCGAGGCGATCCGACGGATCCGTGCCCACCGTGCGGCCGGCCACCGGACCGTCCTGATCACCGGGACCATCGACATCCTGGTCGAGCCGATCGCGCCGCTGTTCGACGAGGTGGTCGCCGGACGGATGCACAGCCGGGACGGTGTGTGGACCGGCTACCTGGACCGCCCGCCGCTGGTAGACGAGGCTCGGGCGGCCTGGCTGAAGGGATACGCGGAGACCGCCGGCATCGACCTCGCCCAGTCGTACGCGTACGGCGACAGCCATTCCGATCGAGCCTGGCTCGAACTGGTGGGCCACCCGCAGGCGGTAAACCCGGATGCCGCGCTGTACCGGCACGCCAAACGCAAGCGCTGGCAGATTCACAGTTGGGGAACGCACACCCGCGGCCGGCTCGCCGCACTGTCGGGGGTCGTCACGACACCGGCCAGCGGCCCTGGGGGGACGTCGAGTCTGTTGGAGGTGCCTCGGTGATCCTCTCGCTGCAGTATCAGCGCTCCCCCGCTCGCTACCTGGCGTCCCGGGGCATCACGTCGGTCAAAGCCGGACGCCGGTTCGCCGGCATGGTCGCGGGCAACATGTCGCCGTTGCGGCTGGTCAACCTGCCGGCGCCGGACGTTCCGGACGAGGGCTGGACGCGAGTGGCCACGATCCTTTCCGGCATCTGCGGATCCGATCTCGGGCTGCTCACCGGGCAGTCGTCCCCATACCTGTCGCCGGTGACGTCGATGCCTTTCGTGCCTGGTCACGAGGTCGTCGGCGAGACAATCGACGAGCTGCCGGGTCTACCCCGCGGGACGCGCGTGGTGCTGGACCCCGTTCTGTCCTGCGAGCCCAGGGGAACCAAACAGTGCAGGTGGTGTGCCGCGGGCCAGCACAGCCGGTGCGACCACGTCACCACCGGACGGATCGCCGCCGGCCTGCAGACCGGGTTCTGCACCGATACCGGCGGCGGCTGGAGCCGCCGGTTAGTGGCGCACCAGAGCCAGTTGCACGTCGTGCCGGACGGGCTGACGAACGAGCGCGCCGTCCTGGTCGAACCGCTGGCCTGCGCGGTCCACTCGGTCCGGCGGGTGAACATTCCGCCCAACTCGACGGTGGCCGTCATCGGCGCCGGGACGGTCGGGCTGATGACGCTACTGGCGCTGAAGGAACTCGCACCGGGCGTCCCGGTGCACGTCGTCGCCAAGCACAAGCACCAGCAGGACCGCGCCCTCGCGCTCGGCGCTGCCGCCGTCCACCAGCCGGACCGCGCGGCGCGCGCGATCCGCCGGACGACGACCGCCCGGATGCACGTGCCGGAGTTCGGCAACGAGTTCCTGCTCGGCGGTGTAGACGTCGTGTTCGAGTGCACCGGCGGCGCGTCCGGCCTGGACACCGCCCTGCGGCTGACCCGCGCCGGCGGGACGGTCGTGGTTTCGGGTATGCCGTCCGGCAGCGTCGACCTCACGCCGCTGTGGTTCCGCGAGCTACAGCTCGTCGGCGCGTACGCCAGCGGCAGCCCGTCGCCCGACTCGCCCCCCGATTTCGAGGTCGCCATGTCGCTGGCGGGCTCGGCACCACTGGACGACTGGGTGGAGCCGCCGTATCCACTCCGGCGCTGGCGCGAAGCGCTCGGCCATGCAGCGGAGGCCGGCAAGCTCGGCAGCGTCAAGATCGCCTTTGCGCCAGGAAAGGACTGAGAACATGAGCAGACCAGGGTTCGTCCTGTCCGTTGACGAGCGCACCCCGCCGCTGCTGGTCCACCAGGGTGAAGGCTTTCGGCTCGAACGGCTGCCGCTGGGCACGAACGTGATCTATCCGCCGGATTCGCTGCCGGGCAGCCGAAACGTGGATGCCGCCATCGCGAAGGCGATTCACAACCCGATCGGGATCGAGCCGCTGCCCGAACTGCTCAAAGCAGGGATGCGGCTGACGATCGTGTTCGACGACCTGTCGTTGCCGCTGCCGCCCATGCAGACGCCGGACGTCCGGCAGCGGGTAATCGAACAGGTCCTCGAGCTAGCCGCCCGGGCCGGGGTCGACGACGTCGAGCTGATCGCAGCGAACTCGCTGCACCGGAGGATGACGCCGGCCGAGCTCAAGCGAGCGGTCGGCGAGCGGGTGTTCCGCTCGTTCTTTCCCGACCACCTGCGCAACCATGACGCCGAAGACCGCGAGAACCTCGTCGAGCTCGGCAAGACCGAACACGGCGAGGTCGTCGAGCTCAACCGGCGGGCCATGGAGAGTGATCTGGTCGTCTACGTCAACATCACCTTGACCGCGATGAGCGGCGGACCCAAGTCGTTGTCGGTCGGGCTGGCGAGCTATCGCAGCCTGCGGCACCACCACAACGTGCACACCTTGCGGCATTCACGCTCGTTCAACGACCCGCCGAACTCGGCCATGCACCACTCGTACGAGCGGATGAAGGACCTGATCGGCGAGCACGTGAAGGTCTTCCAGATCGAGACCACGCTCAACAACAACACGTTCCCGTCGTCGATGGGCTTTTTGAACAAGCGCGAGTGGGAGTGGAACCTCGCCGACCAGGCCGCCTACGTGGCGGTCAAACGAGGCAACGAGTTGCTGCCGGCGCGGGCCCGGCGAAAGATATGGCAGTCCACCGTGGCGCCGTACGGGGTGACGGGTGTCAACGCGGGCGTCCCGTCGAAGGTCCACGAGTTGACACTGACCAACGTCCACCGTCAGCAGCTCACCGAGGTCGACGGCCAGGCGGACGTAGCGATCTTCGGACTGCCCTACATCTGCCCGTACAACGTCAACTCGATCATGAACCCGATCTTGGTCATGTCGCTCGGGCTCGGGTACTTCTTCAATCTCTACAAGAACAGGCCGATCGTCCGAAAGGGCGGGGCGGCGATCTTCTACCACCCGGTGCCGCACGAGTTCCACCCGGTGCACCACCCGAGCTACATCGACTTCTTCGACGAGGTGCTGACCGAGTCCACCGACCCGGTGGTGCTCGAGACCAAGTACGAGGAGCAGTTCGCCACCGACCCGTGGTACATCCAGCTGTACCGCAAGAGCTACGCGTACCACGGCGTGCATCCGTTCTACATGTGGTACTGGGGCGCGCACGCACTCGAGCACCTGGGTGAAGTGATCTTCGTGGGCGGCAACCGGAAGACGACTGCGCGAATGGGCTTCAAGGCCGCGTCCACGCTCGCCGACGCGCTGGAGATCGCGTCGAGCACGGTCGGCCGCTCTCCGTCGATCACCTACCAGCATGCACCGCCGCTGGTGATGGCGGACGTGCGCTGATGCGGAGGCACTGATGGGTATCCGCGACGAGATCCAACTACTCCGCCACGGACGCGACTGGCGGGGACGTTCGACCGTACCCCGCTCTGCCGACCCCTACGTGCTGGACGACGGCGAGCGGGAGTTTCCGACCGGCTGGGCCCGCAGCCGGGCGGGCAGGTTGGCGCGATCTGCCCTGCAGCGCGGCCTGCTCAAGCCGGTTACCTGGAGCCAGACCCGCCCGGTCGTCGAAGGGCTGGAGTACCTGGCCAACCTGCGAGGCCCGGTCGTCTTCGTGGCCAACCACTCCTCTCACCTCGACGCACCGCTGATCGTCGGATCGGTGCCGCGGCGGTTCGCGGACAGGATGGCGGTCGGAGCCGCTGCCGACTACTTCTTCGACGCTCGGTGGCGTGCGATCACGTCGGCGCTGTTCTTCAACACCTTTCCCGTCGAGCGGCACGGGCAGCGCCGGCTGCGCTCGCAGGCGGTCGAGTTGCTGGACGAGGGGTGGAGCCTGCTGCTGTTCCCCGAAGGCACCCGGTCCGAGGACGGCTGGATGAGCGCGTTCAAGTCGGGCACGGCGCAGCTGTGTGTGAGCCGCAGGGTGCCTGTCGTACCTATCGCCATCCGCGGCGCATACGCCGCCATGCCCCGCGGCCGGAACTGGCCGGTGCCGGGCCGCCCGCGGATCGCCGTGCGGTACGGCCGCCCGCTGCTTCCAGTCGAAGGCGAAGGTTTCCGGGAACTGCGGGAGCGCATGATGCGGGCGGTGTCCCGGCTGGCCGCTGAAGAGGACATCGGCTGGTACGCCGCACTCCGGGCGGATGCCGACGACACACTGCCGACGCCGACCCGCCGTGAGTCGACCGGTGCGCCGGCCGCCCCTCCGCCCGGCTGGCGCCGAATCTGGGAGTCGACCCGTCCCCTGGAGGATCGCCGCCGCCGCCGAGTCTGGACCTGGTGACGTTCGATCACGTTCGGCAGGCGGTGCGTCGTACCTAAATGGCCGGCATGCATGAAGATACGTGGACACCACTGGTGGGCGGCCCAGCGGCATTCACACGAGTAGCCCAGCACGGGCTCAGGCGTCTCACAGGACTAGTGGCAGGTGTGGGGACGGTCATAAGGTGCTCGCCGTGAGCGTCGCCGCGGCGGCGCGGCAGTTCCGGTTCCGGCAGTATCGGCCCTCCCTGATGCTCGCCGACCCCTTTGCAATGCGCACCTATAGGAAGCGGCACCGGGTCCTCGCCGGGCTCCGCCCCGGGTAGGCCGCTTCCTATAGGTGCGCATTGCAAAGGCGGTCAGAGCTGCTCGCTGCCCGAGCGGGCGGGCGGCAGAAGAACACCTTTCGCGACCACAGCGCCGGGGTCCCGGGGCGTCTACATACCCAGCACGCGGCGCAGCTCGCGGGCCTGCCTGCGCGACACCTCGACCCGGCTCCGCTGCCGGTCGTCCATCACGAGTACGAGCGAGCCCTTGAAGTCGGGCACCAGCTCGCGGACGTGGTCGAGATTCACCAGGTACGACCGATGGGTCCGGAAGAAGTGACCACGCAACCGGCGCTCCAGTTCGTTCAACGAGAAGCTCACCAGCACCCGCTCGTCGGCGAGCTGAAGGTACGAGTATCCCCGGGCGGCGCTCGCGTAGATGATCGAGGCCTGGTCGACCAGGACGGTCCGGCCGTCGCGCTGCACGGGGATGCGCCCGAGCGGTTCGGCGGGCGGCCCAGGCCCAGCTCCGGATCCGCCGAGTCCGCCACCGGCCGGTACTCCCCCAGCGGCGACCACGTGGGGTTCCGAGTCGTCCAGGGCACCTTCGAGCGCGCGGTCGAGGGCGCGGCGCAGCCGGTCGGAGTCGAACGGTTTGACCAGGTAATCCGCAGCCTCCAGGTCGAACGCCTCGACCGCGTAGTCGGGATACGCAGTCGTGAAGATCACCTTGGGACAGTGTGGCAGCTCCCGCAGGGCGGCGGCTATGTCAAGCCCGGTGCCGCCGGGCATCCGGATGTCAAGCAACACCACGTCGTACGTGAGCGACCGAAGCAGGACGAGAGCCTCCTCCACGTTGGTCGCCTCGCCGACGACCTGGACGTGTTCGAACTCGTCGAGCAGGTAGCGCAGTTCGGCCCGAGCCGGGGCTTCGTCGTCGACGATGAGGGCGCGGGCACGCATATCGGTCACCGTAACGGGATGCGAAGATCGATCACAGTGCCCGCACCTTCGGTGGACTGCACATCGAGCCGGTAGCGCTCGCCGAACAGCGTCTCGAGCCGCTCGGAGATATTGCGCAACCCGACCCCGACGCTCGCACCGAGTTCGCCGGAAGTGATCTTGTCGAGTATGGCGGGCGGAATGCCTACGCCGTCGTCGGACACCTGGATCGCCGTCGTGCGGGTCAGCGGGTCGACGCGGGCCTTCAACGTCACGGTCCCGCCCTCGAGCTTGTCTGCCAGCCCGTGCTTGACGGCGTTCTCGACCAGCGGCTGGATCGTCAGCACCGGGACGTGTGCGGTGAGAACCTGCGGGTCGATGTCGTACTTGACCCGGACGCGATCGCCGTACCGCGCTTGCTCCAGGGCCAAGTAGGTGCGGACGAAGAAATACTCCTGACCGAACTCGGCGAAGTGGCCGTCCTGGCGCACCGCATAACGGAAGAAGTCCGAAAGCCGCAGCAGCAGCTGGCGCGCTTCCTCAGGATCTGTCCGCGCCTTCGAGGCGATCGTGTTGAGGATGTTGAACAGGAAGTGCGGGTTGATCTGCGCTCGCAGCGCATCGAGCTTCGCATCCGCGGCCAGATTCCGCTCGCGGTCGAGCTCGGCGAGTTCGAGATGCAGCGACAGGATCCCCGCCATGCCCTCGACCAGGTCGCGGGCAGGTGGGTCGGTGTAGACCCGGTAGACCTTGAGCGTCCCGACGATTCGCTTGCCGATCGCCAGCGGCGCGACGACGGCCGACTGGAGCGGGCAGTTCGGCTCCCGGCAGGCGAGCTTCGAGCGCTGCCGCACCACGACCGTCCGGCCACCCGCCAGCACCCGCGCCGTCGCTTCGGTCTGCGGCGGGTCGCCGACCGTGTGGTGGTCCTCGCCAGGCCCGACGAAGGCAAGCACGCGCTCCCTGTCAGTGATCGCCACCGCGTCGCCGCCCAGTAGCGGCCGTAGCAACTGGGCGGTCCGCCGTGCGGCGTCAGCGGTGAGCCCGGACCGCAGGGGCATCGGCCGGCCGACGGCGGCGAGCGTCCGGGTCGATCCCGAGCTGGGTCCCCGGCGCGTCCTGGGCAATCGCGAAACGCGAGAGGCGCGCGACACCCGTGGCCCACGCAGCGCCGACGGGTAACCCAACGTGAGTAGGAGGGTAAGGATGACGCCGGCCACCACGGTCGTACCGACTCCCAAAGGCGGGTCGGCGAATACCTGCGTGACGAGGTACACCAGACCCCAGGTAGCGCCGAGGACGGCCGCCAGCGGGAGGCTACCGCCGCGCATCGCCGGTCCCTCTATCCTTCCGCTGCCGATCCACCCCTGCGATGGTGAGCCGGGCCAGGCGCATCGCGTGCCGGTCGGCGGCCGTTCCGTGCATCTTGAGCCAGAGCAACTCGAGGTCTGCGGGCACCTGCGTGCGCCGCGACACCAGCACTGTGACAGCCGCCGCCAATGGCGCGGCGACAATGGTGGGCGTCATCAGCATCTCGCCGAGCCCCCGGTCGCCGATCACCGCTCCGGCTACGAACATCGCGACCGCGGCCAACGCACCGACGACCATGCCGGCGACGGCACCTGCCGCTGTGGTCCGCCGCCACCAGATGGCCAAGATGAACACCGGCGTGAGCGCCGACCCGGCCAGCGCGAAGGCCCAGGTGACCATGGTGGCGACGATCGACGGCAGCAGCGCGGTCAGCGATTCGGGCCGCAGGCCGAGCGCCAGCCCGGCCGAGGCGAAGGACACGACCACGACGGCCGCGCGGCCCGCCCACACCGCCTGCCGCTGGGTCGCCTGCGGATTGATGTGCCGCTCGTACACGTCATGGCCCCACGAGGCGGCGGAGGCCAGCAACAGACCGGCGATCGTGGACATGACAGCGATCAGCGCCCCGGTCGCGACCAGCCCCAGCCCCGCCTCACCCCCATAGATCCGCCCGAGCACCGGCAGGGCGTGCTCCGGGACGCGCAGCACGCCGTCCACGGTCAACTCCGTCAGCCACGGGTGCTCATCGACGGCGGTCGGGATGAGCGCCCGGGCGGCCGTCCCCAGCATGACCGCCAGCGCGTAGAAGAGTCCGGCCAGGCCCAACACCCACACAGTTGTCATCCGGGCCGCGGTACCCGTCGGGCTGGTGAAGTAGCGGTTCATCACGTGCGGAAGCCCGGCCGTCCCCATCACCAGAGTGATGATCAGCGCGAACTGGCCGAGCCCGCCGTACCGCGCGCCAGGTTCACCGAAGCTGGCCGGCGATTCGGCTTCGAGCCGGTTCGGCGTGGTCGCCAGCTCCCACTGCCCGTCCACGTTGACCGGGTTGACCAGCGGCTCGGCCGCCAGGTCGGCGACGGCTGTGCCGTAGTCGAACCCGGATCCGAGGACGGCGATGGCCAGCCAGACGAGCGCCGCCAGCAGCAGGAGGAACTGAACAGCCTGCGTCCACGTCGTTCCCCGCATGCCACCGAAGGCGACCAGGCCGGTGATCGCGGCAGTCGAGATGATCACTCCGGTCACGTACGGCGAAAGCCCGCCCACCCCCTGACCGACGAGCAGTTGCCAGGTGATCCCGCTGCCCACGGCTTGCGGCACCAGATACGACAGAATGATCAGTTGCACGACGCCGACCGCCACCAGCCGAACCCGGTCCGAGGCCAGTCTGCGTCCCAGGAAGTCTGGAATCGAGAACTCGCCGAACCGGCGCAACGGCGTCGCGACGAACAACAGCACCGGCACGAACCCGGCGGCGAATCCTGTCGCGTACCACACCCCGTCGAGCCCTGAAACGTACACCGCAGCAGCGACTCCGAGGAACGAGGCCGCGGAGAAGTAGTCGCCGCAGATCGCGCTGGCGTTGGTTGCGACGCCGACCCGCTGCCCGGCGAGGTAGAAGTCCAGCGTGGACACCCCGCGCGGCCGGATGGCGAGAGCCAGCCCGCCGACGATGATCAGCAACGACACCAGAACGACCAGGCTCGCGGTGTTCACTGGTGCTCAGCCGCTTCGGTCGGGTCCTCGTCCGGACCGCCGAGCATCCGCGACTCCACGGCGGTGGACAGGGTGGCCGCGGCCAACCCGATGACGAAGAAGAAGACGTACAACCCGAAGGCCGCCATCACGAAGCTCGGGCTCATGCCGCCGATGAGTCGGCCCTGTGACCACCAGTCCAGCACCAGCGTGAGGCCTGGCACCCCGCCGATGGCCACCAGAAACACGACGAAGTAGCCGACGGCCACCCGCCGCAACGTACGAACGGTGGCGTCCACCTCGGCCGGGGTGTCGTGCTCGTCCGCGTCGCCGTTCATTGCCGCGAAACCCTACGGGACGCTCATCCGCGACGGAAGAACTACTCCGTCGACCAGATCCGGTACCCGCTACGCAGCAGGATCACCGCGCCGCCGGTGACCATCACCAGGCCCATGCCTGGCAGCAGCTGCCCCCAACTGCCGGTGGTGGCGCTCAGCTCAACAAGCCGCACAGCCTGCCAGCCGACGATCGCAGCGATCACGATGCCCGGTCCTAGCGCGTGCGCGAGCGCAACCCGCCGGTACGGCAGCAGCGCGCCGGCAAGAGCGAGGAATCCCATGCTCAACGTCCACAGACCCGGGCCCGCCGTCCCGGACAACGACCCGAGCGGCGTCGACACCCACGGCAGCAGCGATCCGACGACGCTGATCAGACCGCCGACGATCATGCCGGCGCTGCCCACGTGCAAGACCCGGCGCCTCACGACGGGGGAACTCGGGGCGCTGGAACTGCTGGCGTGGGATGTCGACATGCCTGGATGTTATGCGCGAAACCCGCCGTTAACCCAGCCCTTCGTTCGCGAGCGGTCGCAATGCGACCACGGGCGGTTCAGACGGCAGAACCAACGGTCAGGGCGGCCCAGTTCCACCGGTCAGCTGCCGGTAGGGACCGCTCGCAATGAGAGACGCACCGCCCGCTGATCGGCTCTTGCGACCGGGAACCTGTGTCCCTTTCGCTTCGCAGAAACGGGGGTTTGACAACTGACCCGTGCGGTCAGCCACCGAAGGGAGCCCGGTATGGCGGAGTCGGAACGAGCTACCGAAAGTCGCGGCGAGGATTCCCCGCCCGTCGACGACTCGTGGCGCAAGGAGTACTGGCGGCGAAACGTCCGCCTCATGGTGATCCTGCTCAGCATCTGGTTCACGGTTTCGTTCGTCTGCGGAATCCTGCTCGTGGAGCAGTTGAACGAGATCGTGATCAACGGCTTCCCGCTGGGCTTCTGGTTCGCCCAGCAGGGTTCTATCTACACCTTCGTACTGCTCATCCTCGTCTACGCGCTTCGCATGGACCGGCTGGACGACGAGTACGGCGTCAGTGAGCGCGACGGGAACGGGAGGCGGTTGTGAGCAGCATCCAGCTCTGGACATTCGTCTTCATCGCCCTCTCGTTCGGGGCGTACATCTTCATCGCCTGGCGGAGCCGGGTGCGGGAGACCTCGGGGTTCTACGTTGCCGACCAGGGCATCCCGACCGTCGCCAACGGCGCCGCCGTGGCCGCGGACTGGATGTCGGCCGCCTCGTTCATCTCGATGGCCGGGCTCATCGCGTTCCTCGGCTCGGACGGCTCGATCTACCTGATGGGCTGGACCGGCGGGTATGTGCTGCTGGCCCTGCTTCTCGCGCCGTATCTGCGCAAGTGGGGCAAGTACACGGTGCCCGAGTTCGTCGGTGACCGGTATTCCGAACTGGTCCGGACGATCGCCGCTGTCGCCGCGATCATCATTTCGTTCACGTACGTCGTCGGGCAGATGCGCGGCGGCGGCATCGTGTTCAGCCGGTTCCTCGACCTGGAGATCACCGGCGGCGTGATGGTGGCCGCGGCCGTCATCTTCCTCTACGCGGTGCTGGGCGGCATGAAGGGCATCACCTGGACCCAGGTGGCGCAGTACACGGTGCTGATCATCGCGTACCTGATCCCGGCGTTCGCCGTGGCCCAGCAGATGACCGGCTTCCCGATGCCCCAGATCACGTTCGGGCAGATCCTCGACGAGCTCAACGCGATAAGTGCCGAGTTCGGCCTTGCCGAGTACACCCAGGCGTTCACCAACCGGCCACAGATCGACGTGTTCCTGGTGGCCATGTCGCTGATGATCGGAACGGCCGGCCTGCCACACGTGATCATCCGTTTCTACACGACCAAGAGCGTGCGCGGAGCGCGTTACTCGGCGTTCTGGGCGCTGTTCTTCATCGCCCTGCTGTACACGACCGCTCCTGCGGTGGGCGCGTTCACCAAGTTGAACCTGCTCCAGGACGTCCAGGGGGTGCCGGCGAACGAGCTGCCCTCATGGATCGACAACTGGGCGG
Source organism: Jiangellaceae bacterium (assembly GCA_035462225.1). Lineage (GTDB taxonomy): Bacteria > Actinomycetota > Actinomycetes > Jiangellales > Jiangellaceae > JASLBX01. Next base: position 12,115 of record DATHUM010000347.1, read on the forward strand.
CCACCGGGTTGGTGACCGTCGCCGAAGGATCCGAAACGATCGAGTCGGTGAGCAACAACCCGGCGGCCGGAGCAGATCTGACGGTCAATAACGACATCCTGGTGCTGGCCAGTCCGGAGATCGCCGGCTTGCCCGCGCCGATCGTCGGGCTCGTCGCAGCAGGCGGCCTGGCCGCGGCCATGTCGACAGCGGCCGGGCTGCTGCTGGTCATCTCCTCGTCGGTGTCGCACGACCTGTACTTCCGGCGGATCCAGAAGACCGCCACAGACGCGCAGCGGCTGCGCGCCGGGCGGATCGCGATGGCGGGCGCCGTAGTGGTCGCGGTGTACGGCGGGATCAACCCGCCGGCTTTCGTCGCCCAGGTGGTGGCGTTCGCGTTCGGGATGGCAGCGGCGAGCTTCTTCCCGATCATCGTGCTAGGCATCTTCTGGAAGCGGTGCAATGCCGTCGGCGCCGCGGCCGGCATGGTGTCCGGCCTGCTGTTCACGATCGTCTACATGGTCTACACGCTCGAGGTATTCGGGACGTCGGCGAACGATCACATCTTCGACATCAGCCCCGAAGGCATCGGGACGATAGGCGCTCTGGTCAACTTCGTCGTCACGATCGTGGTGTCGAAGTTGACTGCACCGCCGCCTAAGCACCTGATCGAGATGGTCGAGAACATCCGGTACCCGGCGGCCCGTCGGACCAGGGCTGGCGTCGTCACGGAAGGCGAACGGGACTGATCGGCGGGAACGGCCGGATCGACATAGACCAGGAGCGCCATTCGAGCTGATCGGAGGTCATGGGCAAGGGAGGGGCGCCCTCGCAGGTGTGGGCGCCCCTCCTGGTTCGCCTGTAATGCGAAACCGGCTGGTCTGGCGACGTGCTCGATGCACCGAGCTTCCACCATGCCCACAGTATTCGGCACCAAGCTTCCACGATGTCGCCACTGCAACATTCTGGAAGCTTGGTGCCCACCGGCAACCGCACCGCGGAAGCTTGGTGCCGATTCGTCGGCGGCGGCCGCGACTGACGGCGACGTCGGCACGGCGCGCCGGTGCTCCCGTGCCGTCGATGACCGTGCCGCAGCGCGGGACGAGGTCGCCGGTCATGATGACGTGACGACGGTCTCGAGCCGGCCGGTGTCGACGCCGTAGATGAATCCGCCCACCCGCAGACCAGCCGGTAGGAACGGCCACGACCGGATCGCCTGGACGTCCCGCTCCAGCGTCGATCGCTGGTCGGTGATCAGGTGGAAATCCAGGCTGCGGGCGTCGATGCCGGATTGCTCGGCGATGAGCCGCTCCACCTCCTCCTGCGTCGCGCTGGCCATCTTGCACCCGGTGTGCGCCACGACCATCACCCGCGTGACGCCCAGGGCATGAGTCGCCAGCACGAGCGTTCGCAGGACGTCCGGGGTGACTCTTGCACCGGCATTTCGGATGATCTTCGCGTCTCCGGGCTTGAGCCCGAGCATTTCAAGTGGCTCGATCCGCGAGTCCATGCACGTGACTATCGCCAGCCCTGCACCGGCGACCGCCGGCAGGCCCGCCAGCTCGAACGACTCCGCATAGCTGCGGTTCGCTTCGAGCACATCGGCAAACTCGACAAGGTCGTCGGCCACTCTCGCTGGCTCCTTTCATCCCGGCGCGGGCTGGCACCCTAGGCTAGCGACTTGCCTGGTCGGGCCGGCCGGCAACAGCGGGACAAGCACAGGGACGAAGGGGTCGCGATGCAGACGACACACGAGACGGGGGCCGAGCAGCCAGTGGAAACACGCTTTCCCGACGGTTTCGTGTGGGGCGCGGCCACCGCGTCGTACCAGATCGAAGGTGCCGCAGTCGAGGACGGCCGTGCGCCATCCATCTGGGACACCTTCAGCCACACTCCGGGCAAGACCAACAACGGCGACACCGGTGACGTGGCGTGTGATCACTACCACCGCTACGCCGAGGACGTCGGCCTGATGGCCAGCCTAGGATTGCAGGCATACCGGTTCTCAGTGGCCTGGCCTCGGATCGTCCCTGCCGGCGCCGGTGAGCCCAACCCGGTCGGCCTCGACTTCTACGACCGGCTGGTCGACGAACTTGTCGCACACCACATCGAGCCGATCGCCACCCTTTACCACTGGGACCTGCCCCAAGCGCTCGAGGACAAGGGCGGCTGGAGGTCACGCGAAACCGCCTACCGATTCGCCGAGTATGCGGTCCACGTCCACGACCGCATCGGCGACCGGGTGGGCCGGTGGCTCACCCTCAACGAGCCGTGGTGCTCGGCGTTCCTGGGGCATGCAGCCGGCGTACATGCGCCCGGCTATGCGGACCCGGCGATGGCCTTCGCAGCGGTTCATCACCTGCTGCTCGGCCACGGGGAGGCGGTACGCGCCCTCCGCTCAGCAAGGGCGGCGAACGTCGGGATCACCGTCAACCCGGCATCCGTCCGGCCGGCCGACCCGGAATCGGACGCCGATATCGCGGCAGCCCGGCTGGTGGACGGGCTGCACAATCGCATCTTCCTCGACCCGATCTTCGGTCGCGGCTACCCCGACGACGTGCTCGACGTGATGGGCCGCCACGGCGGCACGGACTGGCTGATTGAGGGCGACCAACCGCGCATCGGCGCGGACATCGACCTGCTCGGCGTCAATTACTACTACCCGACAGTCGTGGCCGCCGCACCCGGCGCGCCAGGGGTCCCGGAGTACCCGGGGACGGAGGGCATTGCGCTGCCGCCGGCACCAGGACCGGTCACCGCGATGGGCTGGCCGATCGAGCCGGCGAGCTTCACCGACCTGCTGGTGCGACTTGCGACCGACTACCCCGGTGTCCCGTTGTGGATCACCGAGAACGGCGCGGCCTTCGACGACACGCCGTCCGCCGACGGTCGGATTGCTGACCCGGACCGAATCGGCTACCTCGACGGCTACCTTCGTGCCGTGCACGCTGCAATCGGGCGCGGCGCCGATGTTCGCGGCTACCTGGTCTGGTCGCTGATGGACAATTTCGAGTGGGCCAAGGGGTACAGCAAGCGATTCGGCGTCGTCCGCGTCGACTACGACACCCAGGTCCGCACGCCGAAGGACAGCGCCTACTGGTACCGGGACGTCATCGCGCGCAACGGCCTCACCGCCGCCGGCTGACTAGCCAGCCTGCGCTGTGACCCACTTCCCTCCCAGCGCCTTTGCAATGCGCACCTATGGGAAGCGCCCCTCGCGCTTCCTCTAGGTGTGCATTGCAAAGGCGCCACAAGAAGTGTTCCGGGCCGCCGGGGTCGTGCGCAGATGCTTCGACGGCGAACGTGCCGGCAGCGGTGCACAGCCATCGAAGGAGATCGCTTTTCTGACTGGCCGAGCCCACGGGGATCTTCGGCCGGGGTCGTCACCGGCGCAACAGCCTGCGGGCCCGTCGTGCGCGAAGACATGTGCAGCACGTTCAGTGCGCCCGAGGTGATCACGACCATCGGAATTGTGAATGAGTACTCACTCAGTTAGACTCGTCCGTCGTGCTGGAAACCAAACGCGAGCGCTCGCCCCGAGCAGCGCCCATGCGTCCCGAGGAACGGCGCGCGGCGATCATCGCGGCCATCGTGCCGCTCGTCAGAGAGCACGGTCTCGACGTGAGCACCCGCCAGATCGCCGAGGCCGCCGGCATCGCGGAGGGCACGATCTTCCGGGTCTTCGAGACCAAGGACGAGCTGTTGCGGGAGGCCATCCGGGCGGCCCTCGACCCCTCCGAAACCGAGGAGAAGCTGCGCGCCATCGACGCTGATCTGCCACTGCGACAGCGGATCGAGGCCGCGGCAGCGCTTCTGCAACAGCAGATGGCCCGCAGCGTCCGGCTCGTGGCGGCTGTCGGCATGGCACGCATTCCGCACGAGTCCCACGCCGACCGGCAGGCTCGGCACGCTCAGCACATCGAGTTGCTCAGCCGGCTGTTCGAGTCGGACCAGGACGAGCTGTCGTGCGAACCTGTCGAGGCGGCGCGGTACTTCCAGATTCTTGCGCTCGGTGGATCACACCCGCACTTGTCCGGCGGCCGCGTCCTAACGCCGGCCGAGATCACCTCCCTTCTCCTGAACGGCATCCACCGCCGATGACCATCGAAGAACCGGAGCGCCACCTGTGCTGATCGACCTGCTGCGAACCCACCTGCGCCCGTACCGGCACTGGCTGGCCGGCGCTGTCGCGCTGCAACTGGCCGGGACGCTTGCCGCCCTGTACCTGCCGAGCCTCAACGCGGACATCATCGACAACGGCATCGCCCGCGGTAACACCGGCTACATCGTCTCGACCGGTGCCTGGATGCTCATCGTGACGCTGGTCCAGGGAGTCAGCATCGTCGGCGGTGTGTACTGCGGCGCCCGGGCCGCGATGGCGTTCGGCCGGGACGTCCGGGCGGCGATTTTCGCCCGGGTCGGCACCTTCTCGACCCGGGAGGTGGCCCAGTTCGGGGCGCCCTCCCTGATCACCCGGAACACCAACGACGTGCAGCAGGTCCAGATGCTCGTGGTTGTCACCGCGACAATGCTGGTGATGGCACCGATCATGGGTGTCGGTGGCATAGTCATGGCGCTCCAGCAGGACGTTGGGCTCTCCTGGTTGATGCTGGTATCCGTACCGGTGCTCCTGCTCGGCATGCTGTTGATCGTCCGCGAGATGCTTCCGGCGTTCCGAACCATGCAAAGCCGGATCGACGATGTCAACCGCATCCTCCGCGAGCAGATCACCGGTATCCGCGTCGTGCGGGCATTCGTCCGTGAGCCCGACGAGACCCGGCGGTTCGCCGACGCCAACGCCGCCCTGACAGAGACCGCCCTGCGGGTGGGCCGGCTGATGGCGCTGATCTTCCCGTTCATCGTCATCGTGCTCAACGCCTCCAGCGTCGCCGTGCTGTGGTTCGGCGGCATGCGAGTCGACGCGGGACAGATGCAGGTCGGCGCGCTGACGGCATTCCTCACCTACCTGATGCACATCCTGATGGCGGTGATGATGGCCACGTTCATGCTCGTCATGGTGCCGCGGGCGGCGGTTTCTGCCGATCGGATCAGCGAGGTGCTCGGCACCTCGACGTCGGTCGTGCCACCCGCCGACCCGGTCACGCAGATACCGGCCCTGGGCACCGTGGAGCTTCGGGCAACCGGCTTCGCCTACCCAGGAGCCGAGGCTCCCGTGCTGCGTGACATCACGTTCAGCACCGGGCCGGGACAACGCACCGCCATCATCGGCAGCACCGGGGCCGGCAAGACCACGCTGTTGAACCTCATTCCCCGGCTGATGGACGCCACGTCCGGCGCGGTGCTTGTAGGCGGCATCGACGTGCGCCGGCTCGACCCCAGCGCCCTGCACGCTCAGACCGGCCTGGTGCCGCAGAAGGCCTTCCTGTTCTCCGGCACCGTCGCGAGCAATCTGCGCTACGGCAACCCGGAAGCCTCGGACGAAGAGTTGTGGGCCGCCCTCGAGGTTGCCCAGGCCCGCGAGTTCATCGAGGCGATGCCCGACCGCCTGGAGGCACCGATAGCACAAGGTGGCGCCAACCTCTCTGGGGGCCAGCGGCAGCGGCTCGCCATCGCCAGGGCGCTGGTCAAGCGTCCTTCCATCTACCTTTTCGACGACTCGTTCTCGGCGCTCGACGTCGGGACGGACGCCCGCCTGCGCGCAGCGCTGCGCCCCTGGACGGCCGACGCCGCCGTGCTGATCGTCGCCCAGCGAGTAGCGACGATCATCGACGCGGACCAAATCGTCGTTCTCGAGGACGGCGCCGTCGTCGGCATCGGGCGGCATGACGAACTGATCGAAACCTGCCCCACCTACGCCGAGATCGTTTCGTCCCAACTCGCTGCGGCGGAGGCCGCCTGATGAGTGCTCACCAGCCGCACAGTCCGGCGCCTGCCAGTGCGCCGGCGCGTCCGGCGACGATCCCGATCGGACCGCGCCCGGGCGGCCCGCTCGGCAGCATGGCCGGGCCGCCGCAGAAGGCACTCAACTTCGGCCCGTCCGCCCGGCGACTGCTCGGACGGCTGCGCCCGGAACGTGCCGGGCTGATCGCTGTCGTGACCCTGACCGTCGCAAGCATCATGCTCAACGTTCTGGGTCCGCGGATCTTGGGACATGCGACCGACCTGATCTTCTCCGGGGCCATGGGCAGCCGGCTGCCGGCCGGGCTCACCAAGGATGAAGCTCTAGAGCGTCTGCGCGACGACGGGCAGGGCCAGCTCGCCGACATGTTGTCCGGCATGGATGTCGTGCCGGGCCAAGGCGTCGACTTCAGCGCGCTGCGCTGGGTGCTGGCCGGAGTATTGGCGCTGTACGTCGGTGCCGCGTTGTTCATGTGGGTGCAGGGCTATTTGCTGGCAGGCATCGTGCAGCGGAGTATGTACCGGCTGCGGTCCGACGTCGAGGACAAGCTGCACCGGCTCCCGCTGCGCCACTTCGACCGCACTCAGCGCGGCGATGTGCTCAGCCGGGTAACCAACGACATCGACAACGTCGGCCAGAGCCTTCAGCAGACGCTCAGCCAGTTGCTCACCTCGGTGCTGACGATCATCGGCGTGCTGACGATGATGGTCATCATCTCACCGCTGCTCGCGGTGGTCGCCATCGTCACGGTGCC
>DATHUM010000348.1:0-2082 GCA_035462225.1 Jiangellaceae bacterium
GGGCCGGTGCCCGCCAGTTCGACGCCGTCGAGGACGCCGGCCTCTTCTCGAAGCCGCGACTCCGAGTAGTCTACGTCGGCGGCCTTCTTGACGACCAGGCCGGGCACGGCTACGTCTCCGTTCTCGTCATGCAGCGTAGCCAGCAACCGGCACAGCAGCGTGAGGGCGTCCAGTACCGGACCGCCGAACATGCCGGAATGGACAGCGCGCTCGAGCACCGACACCTCGACCGTGCAGTCGACCAGACCACGCAGGCTGGTCGTAAGCGCAGGTACGTCGAGGCTCCAGTTGACCGAGTCGGCGACGACGATCACATCTGCGGCCAGTTCGTCCCGGTACGCCTGGAGGAACGGTAGGAATGTCGGCGAGCCGATCTCCTCCTCGCCTTCGACGAACAGCGTCACGCCCACCGGCGGGCGGCCGTCGAAGGCTCGCATGGCCGCGATGTGCGCCATGACGCCGGCCTTGTCATCGGCGACACCCCGCCCATACAGGCGTCCGCCGCGCTCGGTGGGCTCGAACGGCGGGCTGGTCCACGAGTCCGGATCACCGGTCGGCTGGACGTCGTGGTGCGCATACAGCAGGACCGTCGGCTGCCATGCCGGCGCCGGCCAATGCGCGATCACCGCCGGAGCACCACCCGGAGCCGACCTGATGTCCACGGTGCCTGCGCCGGCCTCCCGAGCCAGTTCGGCGATGGCCTGCGCGGACCTCATCACGCTCGAACGGGCAGCCGGATCCGCGCTGACGCTCGGGATGCGCACCAGGTTCTCGAGGTCGGATCGGACAGCTGGAAAGATCTTCTCGATGGCGCTGCGGAGCTCATTCACGCCAGCCACTTTAGGCCGCAGCCGGTTCCGCGCAATCGACGTCCCGGCTACTCGGTCCCAGACGGGTCAGAAGACGGGTAGGTACATCGACAGGTCGGCGCGGTCACCGCTGGCGTTCACCTGGTCATCGGCGACAGCGTCCTGCCACGTCAACCGGCCGCTCGCGAGGCGCAACCAGGTGGTGGCGTCCGTCTCGATCACGTTCGGTGGCGTGCCTCGCGTGTGTCGCTGACCGGGGATGCACTGGACTGCACCGAACGGCGGCACCCGAACCTCCACCGCCCGGCCGGGCACCCGCTCGGCGAGCCCGTCCAGCAAGGTACGCACCGCCAGCCTGGTGACGTCCCTGGGCATGGTCGGCGCCTCGATACCCGGCACGGACCTGGCCAGATCGTCTGAATGCACGGCGAGCTCGACGGCCCGGGTGGCCAGGTAGTCGCTCAACCTGATCGGCCCGCGGGGCGCGAGCACGACGGGATCGTCGTCTCCGAACCGCTCCAGATTCTGCAACGCGCTCTCGTAATACTCGTCGAGGACGAGCAGCAGGTCGTGGGCCGATCCGTCCGCCTCTCTGGCGAGCCGTCGCGCGGCGTCGGCGATGTCGTCGGCGGCCGCCTCATAACGCCCCATGTACGTCACAGGTGTCAGCGGTGTGGTGCCCTTTGGTGCGGCGGTGACCTCGCCCGCCGACTTGGCCACCGCGGCCAGGTGCGCGGCGAGATCGGCGATGGTCCACCCCGGCAGAGCGCTCGGGATGGACCAGATGTCACCGGGCAGAGCGGCGAGCCAGTCTCGGATGATCAGGTAACCGAATCTGTACGCCTCACGCGCCTGCACTGGATCGGGTTTCGCTCGTGCCACGCTCCGACACGTTACCTGCCTCGAGCAGGTCCGCTGTCCGTCGTCCAGGGCGTCCGAGCAGTACGAGCAGCAATCCGGCCACAAGCCAAATCGCCAGTACGAGGAGCGGCTGCCCGATCGCCGCGCCGTCGAAGAAGGCCACCGACCGAGCGGCCGTGATGCCGGCGCCAGGTGGCAGGAACTGGCCGAGCTCACCCCACGGCTGGGGAAGGAATTCCGGCGCACTCGGCGCTGCCGAGAACGGGTTGCCCAGCAGGATCATCACGGCCAGGGCGAGACCGGCCCCCGCCCGGCCGAACACGGCGCCTAAGCCGGCCACCGTGGCGGCAACTGCGCCGACGACCAGCGCCACGACGCCGGCCAACTCCCAGTACGAGCCGTCTGCGACACC
>DATHUM010000349.1:0-8177 GCA_035462225.1 Jiangellaceae bacterium
CAACCAACTGTTCGTGCCACTCGAGAAGACGAGCTCAGCGCCGCTCTCATCCGGGTCCTGAGGCAGATCAAGTCGCTGGTCGGTGCAGACACCGCGGTCGTGCCATGCCTTGGGGCACTCATGCGCGGCGGTCCAATGCGCGTTTCGGCACTCGCGGCCGAGCTCGGACTCGACGTGTCCACGGCCAGCCGGCACGTCAGCCGCCTGGAGGCCGAGGGTCTGATAGCCAGGACACCAGATCCGTCCGATCAGCGCGCCACGAAGCTCGCCCTCACACCTGCGGGTGTCGAGCGGATGGATGCACACCTGCGCCATCGCGCCGCGGTGCTCCGCGTGGCGACGAGATCATGGCCGGAGCCGGACGTCGCCACACTCATCGAACTGATCAACCGGCTGGCCGACGACATCACCACAGCCACGGACCCCGGAGATAACGCGTGACCAACCCGCAAGTGCCGGCTGACCACGGCTACCTGTCGCATCGGCAGATCCTGATCGTCCTCGCGGGCCTGATGGCCGGGATGTTCCTGGCCGCGCTCGACATGAGCATCGTCGGGACGGCCTTACCGCGCATCGTCAGCGATCTCGGCGGGCTGAACCATCTGTCGTGGGTCGTAACGGCTTACCTGCTCACGTCGACGTCGTCCACTCCCTTGTGGGGCAAGATCTCCGACCTGTACGGCCGCCGGCCGATGTTCCAGACGGCCATCACCGTGTTCGTCGCCGGCTCCGTGCTCTCCGCACTAGCGCAGTCCATGGCGATGCTGATCGGCGGACGGGCGATCCAGGGCATCGGTGCGGGCGGCCTGATGGCGTTGGCACTGTCCATCGTCGGCGACATCATCCCGCCTCGTGAGCGTGGGCGGTACCAGGGCTACTTCGGGGCCGTGTTCGGCTTCTCCTCGGTGAGCGGGCCGCTGGTCGGTGGCTGGTTCACCGATGGCCCCGGCTGGGAGTGGATCTTCTGGATCAACGTGCCGATCGGGATCGCCGCGTTGGTCACCACCACTGTCGCGCTCCGGGCGATGCCGAAGATCCGCCGGGAGCACAGGATCGACTACCTCGGCGCGGCCGTGATCGTCGCGTCGGTTACCGCAATTCTGCTTTACACGGCGTGGGCGGGTAACGAGTACGGCTGGACCGATCCGTACTCGCTGGCTTTGCTGGCCGGCGGTATCGCCCTGGCCGGGTTGTTCATCTGGGTGGAGTCCCGCGCCGAGGAGCCGATCATTCCGCTGCGGCTGTTCCGGAACCGGGTATTCAGCCCGACGGTGGCGTTCACCGCACTGCTGGGCATCGCGATGTTCGGCGGCATCATCTTCCTGCCGGTGTACTTCCAGGTCGTCCAGGGTATGACCCCGACCGAGTCCGGGCTGGCGCTGGTGCCGATGATGGCCGGGATCCTACTTACCTCGATCGGGTCTGGGCGGCTGATGACCCGTACCGGTCGCTACAAGGTGTTCCCGATAGTCGGTGCCGGCGTCGTTACCGTGGCCTATCTATTACTGCGCACGCTCGGCGCGGACACGGCGTACTGGCGGGTCGGGCTGTTCATCTTCGTGCTCGGCGCAGGTCTGGGGTTCACCATGCAGACCGTCGTCACCGCCGTCCAGAACGCCGTCGAGCGACGCGACATGGGCGCCGCCACGTCGAGTGTGGCGTTCTTCCGGACGATGGGTGGCGCGTTCGGGACGGCCATCTTCGGCGCTGTGCTGACCTCCCGGTTGGGTCACTATCTGGGAGAGGCCGGAAGCGCGCTGCCGTCGGAGGCCGACATCGCGAACGACGTCCAGGCGATCCAGGCCCTGCCGCCCCAGATCCACGACACCGTGGTGACCGCTTGGGTGAACGCCGTGCAGGACGTCTTCCTGGTGGCGGTCCCGTTCACCGCCATCGCGCTGGTCCTCGCCTTCCTCATCCCCGAGTTGGAACTCCAGCAAGCGGACATGCCCGCAACCGAACAGGTCCTGGCCGACTAGCTAGCTGATCGGCAGCCGACCACCGCAGTGGTGCGCAAGCAGCATCGTCATCACCCGATGTCAGTACGCGTGATGCTCGTCTGCCAAGGGGTTCGCCCTTGACGTCAGTGTCCGGCCTTTCGCCGCTGATGGTCGCGGTTCGGAAGTCAGTCACGTATTGCACTAAGGCAGCGTTCCAATAGAAACGCTGGCAAGGTTGTCACCGGACACCGCCGAAGGCTGCCCATGGCACCTCGGCGACCCGAGCGGAGAACCGAAGGCAGGGCCCGATGCGCAACCAGGTGCAGCTCATCGCGTACGCCGATCGGCTCGGCGGAAGCCTGGCCGACCTCGGCCGGATTCTCCGCGACGAATTCGCGGGCGCGTTCGGTGGGGTGCACGTGCTGCCGTTCTTCGAGCCATTCGATGGGGCGGATGCGGGCTTCGACCCGGTCGACCACACGCAGGTTGATCCACGGTTGGGCAGCTGGGATGACGTCCGTGAGTTGAGCCAGCGCTACGACACCGTCGTGGACCTTATCGTGAACCACGTCTCGACCTCCTCGCCACAGTTCCAGGATGTGGTGGCTAAGGGTGACCAGTCACCCTACGCAGACCTGTTCCTGACCATGTCCGCGGTGTTCCCGAGCGGCGCGACCGAGGCCGACCTCACCAGCATCTACCGGCCCCGCCCGGGCTTGCCGTTCACTCCGACGACCCTGGGCGAGACGAGACGACTGGTGTGGACGACGTTCACGCCGCAGCAGGTGGACATCGACGTGTACTCGCGGTCCGGGCGCGCATATCTGACCGCGATCCTGGACGCTGTGGCTGCTGCCGGCGTGTCGATGATCCGCCTCGATGCAGTGGGCTATGCGGTGAAGAAGGCCGGTACGGCGTGCTTCATGATCCCCGAGACGTTCGACTTCATCGACGAGTTCACCGCCGCGGCGCGCCACCGCGGAGTAGACGTTCTAGTCGAAGTGCACTCGTACTTCCGTCGCCAGGTCGAGATCGGCAGGTCCGTGGATCGGGTCTACGACTTCGCGCTGCCACCGCTCATTCTGCATGCCCTGTACACCGGCGATGGGTCGGCGCTGGCCCAGTGGATGCAGGTGCGTCCTGCCAACGCAGTCACGGTCTTGGATACCCACGACGGCATCGGTGTCATCGATGTCGGGCCGGACCAGATGGCGGCCGATCCCGCCCAGCGACCAGGCTTGCTAACACCCACCGAGATCGACGCTCTCGTGGACGGCATCCACGACCGCACCGCTGGCGCCAGCCGGCGGGCAACCGGCTGGTCGGCGTCCAACCTGGACATCTACCAGGTGAACTCGACGTTCTACGACGCCCTCGGCCGGGACGACCTGCGGTACCTCACCGCACGTGCACTCCAGTTCTTCACACCCGGTATCCCGCAGGTGTACTACGTCGGGGCGCTGGCCGGAGCGAACGACACAGAGCTGCTCGCGCGTACCGGCGTCGGACGCGACATCAATCGGCACTACTACACCCCCGAAGACATCGGCGCAGCGCTCGAGCGGCCGGTGGTCCGGGCCCTGCTCGCCCTGTGCAGGTTTCGGAACGAATTCGGCGTCTTCGACGGCACCTTCAACTTCACCACCGACGATTCTGCCGGGGTGCTGCGGTATACCTGGCGGGCCGGACAGGGCGAGTCGGCAAGGCACGCCGAACTCGTGGCAAACCTGGCGACCGACGCCGCAAGCCTGGAGTGGGGGACCGGCGGCGCCATCAACCGCACCGAAGACCTACTCGAGCAGCCGCCCGCTGTCTGATCGTTGGCTGGTATTCAGCGAAATGTCGTGACTGTGATCGTCCGCCGCCCGGCGCAGACCAGCACACGGCCGGTGATGCTCGGATTCGGGTGTGCGGAGCAGGTAGGCCGCCCCGGCTGTAGCTAGGGTGGTTGGGTGAAGTTCGCCTGGTTGTGCAGTCACGAGTCATACCAGCCCGAGAATCTGCTGGATCAGGCCGTTCAGGCCGAGCAAGCCGGATTCGACGTCGTCACCGGGGCTGATCATTTCCATCCCTGGGTCGATGACGCGAGCGCGGCCAGCTTCGTGTGGACGTGGTTCGGCGCGGTCGCTCAGGCGACGTCCCGGGTGGAGCTGGCCACCAGCGTCACGGCGCCATTGTTCCGGTACCACCCCGCGCTGGTTGCGCAGGCGGCGGCAACAGTCGACCGGCTCTCAGGCGGGAGGTTCATCCTGGGCGTGGGGACCGGTGAGGCGATCAATGAGGTTCCGCTCGGCTACGAGTTCCCCGGGTATGCCGAGCGGATCGCTCGCATGGAAGAAGCGCTGGCGATCATGCACGGGTTGTTCGCAGGCGAGAAACTCGACGTCGTCGGCAAGTACTACACGGCGCACACTGCCAAGCTCTACAGCCCACCGGTCGGCCGCCTGCCGATCTGGATGGCCGCGGGCGGGCCGAAGTCGGCCACCTTCGCCGGCCGGCATGCCGAGGGCCTGATCACGAGCGTCAAGGAGCCGAGCGAGACGCTGGAGCGAGTTATCAACCCGTACCGCGAGGCGGCCGCGGCTCGTGGCGCCGGGACGACCGTCATGGCGACCCGCTGGGTCGTCCTCGCATCCGACGACGAGCAGGCGTGGGCTGCACTCGCGCCGATGCGAGGGCTGCGCGCGCCCGGCCGGCTCGAGACCGCAGACCCTGCGGTCCTTCGGGAGCGGGCGGACGCCATGGACCCGGCCGATATCCTGGCCCAGTACACGATCGTGCGCGACCTGGACGAGCTCGCCGAGGCGTACCGCCCGCTGATCACCGACGTGGGGGCCGACTACGTGGCCATCCAGGTGGCCAGCGTCGATCCGCACCGCACGATCAAGAACATCGGGACCGACGTGCTGCCCAAGCTTCGTGCTTGGGCTTCGTAGCCACGCGCAAGGGCTTTCCGGTACGCGCCAGTCAGGTGACGTGGCACGGTCCGACGCGCCCCATGACGCGTACTTTGCGAACTTACGTGCCCAGCGCTTGCGACAGGTCCGCTACGAGATCGTCCACGCTCTCGATTCCGACGGACAGCCGCACCAGGTCAGCGGGTACTTCCAGGGCGCTGCCGGCGGCGCTGAGATGTGTCATGCGCGCCGGGTGTTCGATAAGTGACTCGACGCCACCGAGCGACTCACCAAGAGTGAACAGCTGCACCCGATCGCATACCTCGAGCGCTGCCTTTTCTCCACCCTCAACGCGGAACGAGACCATTCCGCCGAACCGGCGCATCTGCTTGGCGGCCACCTCATGGCCGGGATGACCATCAACGCCCGGGTACAGCACCTGGGTCACCTTGGGATGACCGGACAGCATCTCGACGATGCGCTCCGCGTTGTCGCAATGGCGATCCATCCGCACGGCGAGGGTTTTGAGCCCGCGCAGCACCAGCCACGCGTCGAACGGGCCGGCGACGGCGCCCATCGCGTTCTGGTGGAATGCCAGTTGCTCGCCCAGTCCGTCGTCCTGGACGACGAGCGCCCCGCCGACCACATCGGAATGCCCGCCGCAGTACTTAGTCGTCGAGTGGACGACTACATCAGCGCCCAGAGCCAGTGGCTGCTGGAGGTACGGCGTCGCGAAGGTGTTGTCGACCACCAACAGCGCGCCGGCCTCACGGGCGACGGCAGCGAGCGCGGCGATGTCGCCGACGTTTAGCAGCGGGTTCGTCGGCGTCTCGATCCAGACGATCTTCGTTTCGGCCCGGACGGCGGCCCGGACGGCGTCGACGTCGGAAACGGGTGCCGCCGTCCACGACACGCCCCATCGCTCAGCGACCTTGCTCACCAGGCGGAACGTCCCGCCGTAGGCGTCGTCGGGAATCACCAGGTGGTCACCTGGTGTCAGGACGGTCCGCAGCAGGGTGTCCTCGGCGGCCATACCGCTTGCGAACGCCAGCCCGCGCCGGCCATCCTCGAGAGCCGCCAGGCATTCCTCGAGCGCGGTGCGGGTCGGGTTGGCGGTACGGCTGTATTCGTAGCCGGCGCGAAGCCCGCCGACGCCGTCTTGGGCGTAGGTGCTCGTCGCATAAATCGGCGGGACGACGGCCCCGGTAGCGGGGTCCGGCGGCTGGCCGGCGTGGATGGCGAGAGTCTCGAAGTCGTGCACGACATCGAACCATACGCACACCACTTCGGTGTCGTCCGTCAGGGCCCACGATGGATCGCCGGACTGGTCCCGGATTCGGTCCACTGACGCCCGCTCCCAGAACTCGCGATGCCGGGTTCGCCAGTCTTCGATGTCGGTGAACCCCTCACCCTCCGCGTCAGCGAACTCCCAGCTCACCTCGTCGAACCGGAGAACGTCTACGGCGGTGACCCGGATCCGTCCCAGCTGTTCGCCGTCGTTCCCGAGCAGTACCAATACCTCGCCCAGACGCTCGAGCGGCTCTCCGTCGACCGCGTACTCGGCGAGCAGCCCAGCCGTCGCGCGTTTGCGGCCGTGCAGGACCAGGTCGGAGAGCCGGCGGCGCATCTCACCGAGGGTTCCGAGCTCGAGCGTGCGAATTCCTGCCACTCGCGGCCATGCCATAAGGCCAGCCGAGCATCTACACGCGACCGAGGCAAGTCGATCGGGTGCTCAGTCGCTGACCAGTTCCACTTCTTTCGAAACCGTGAGCAGGGGCAGCAGGAAGTGGACGAGCGGACCGATCGAGATCGCGTACAGGACGGTCCCGAGGCCCACCGTGCCGCCGAGCAGCCAGCCGCCGGCCAGCACGCTCAGTTCGATCGACGTCCGCACGATCCGGACCGACCGACCCGTACGTGCCACCAAACCCGTCATCAGGCCGTCGCGCGGCCCGGGCCCGAGGCGGGCTCCGATGTATGCCGCCGTCGCGACGCTGTTGAGCACTACACCCGCGACTAGAAACACGATCCGCCAGGCAATCGGTTCGGGCGCCGGAAGCACCGCTAGCGCCGCATCGACGGCGAGCCCGATGACGAACACGTTACTGATCGTCCCCAAGCCGGGCCGCTGCCGCAGTGGAATCCAGGCCAGCAACACCAGGGCTCCCACCACGATGACGACCTGGCCGAAGGTGAGCGGCAGCCGATTCGCCAGCCCTTCGTGCAAGACGTCCCACGGGTCCAGGCCCAGCTGTGCACGCACCATCAGGGCAAGGCTGATCCCGTAGAGGACGAGACCGATGTAGAGCTGAACCAGGCGACGCGTCATGGTGCACTAACTTGCCCATGAATGGCCTGTCCATCAAGAGCCAATTATGAGAAAGTGGCTCCATGAGGTCTGTCAACGGCGCTCACCTTGCGCGCCTGCTCGGCAACTGGACTGCAAGCGGCACAACCGGACCTGGCTATGCCCGGCTTGCCGCCGCACTTCGCCTGCTCGTCCTGGACGGACGCCTTTCCCTTGCCACCCGGCTACCGGGTGAGCGTGAGCTGGCCACCGCCCTTGGAGTGAGCAGAACCACGATCACTGCAGCCTACGACTCGCTCCGGGAGGCCGGGTACGCCGCCAGCCGTCGTGGATCAGGCACCTGGACAACGCTGCCGGACACCAGGTCGGGAGCGTCGGGCAGCGCACCATGGACCCCGTTCGCGCCGGACGGCGCCGAGTTGCTCGACCTGGCGCATGCCTCGCCAGAGGCGCCTGCCCAGGCACTCCGAGCCGCCTACGACGCGGCGCTCGACCAACTGCCACGCCACCTGGCCGGCGCCGGATACAACCTGCTCGGGCTTCCGGAGCTGCGCGATGCCGTGGCCGAGCGGTTCACGGCCCGAGGCCTGCCCACCTCACCGGGCCAGGTCCTGATCACCGACGGCGCCCAACACGGGTTCTCGCTGGTGCTGGCCCTGTCTGCGAGCCCCGGCGATCGAGTGCTGGTCGAGCATCCCACCTACCCCAATGCACTTGACGCCATCCGGCGGGCGAACGCCCGGATCGTTCCGGTTGGGATGGCCATGGACGGCTGGGACCTCGATGCTTTGTCCGCGGCACTCCGGCAGACTTCTCCGCGGCTGGCTTACCTGACCCCCGACTTCAACAACCCGACCGGCGTTCTGGCCAGCGCCGAGGAACGGCAGCGCGCGGCAGAGCTGTTGCGGCGGCATCGCACGTTGACGGTGATCGACGAGACGCTCGTCGAACTCGCCCTCGACGGTGAACTACCTCCCGCGTTCGCGTCGTACGCCGACGGCGAGCTGACGATCACCGTCGGTAGCGTCAGCA
>DATHUM010000350.1:0-2704 GCA_035462225.1 Jiangellaceae bacterium
GTCCTTCCGGTTGAGACCGACGCCGTACTTCTCGGTATGGGCGAGCGGTATGACGCGCTGGTGACCATCACCGACCCGGGCGTGTTCGCGCTGGTGGCCAGCGCCGAGGGCAAGGACGGCCAGGCCGTCGCTTTGCTGCGCTCCGGTGCCGGGGAATCTCCGCCGCCGGACGTCGAGCCCGCCGAGCTTGCCGGCAGGCTGCTGACTCTCGACGACCTCGAGGCAGACCCGGCCGTGGCCCTCGATGACAGCGATCCCGATCGGACGTACCGGGTGCAGCTCACCGGCGGTATGCATGCCTACGAGTGGGGTGTCGACGGCGGGGATGTCGACGGGATCCCGATGCCCGTGCGCGAGGGCGAGCGCGTGCGCCTGATCCTGGAGAACGACACGATGATGTGGCACCCCGTACACCTGCATGGCCAGCCCTTCCAGGTGCAGGTGGCGAGTGGCAACGGTCCGGTCAAGGACACCGTCAACGTCGCCCCATTCGATCAGGTAACGGTCGACTTCGTCGCCGACAACCCGGGGGCGTGGATGCTGCACTGCCACAACGTCTACCACGCCGAGACCGGCATGCACACGGTCATCTCCTACGTCCAGTGAGCCCGTGAACGGAACGTACACGCGGCGGGTCTAACGGCTCGCGGCCTCGCTGTGCGGTGCCTTCCCAACTCGCCAGGTCGAAACTCGTGAGCACCAGACCGGCTGTGCTCACGACAGCCAGCACCCCGGATCCCAACAGGGTCCACGTCATGGACTCTCGACCGGGATCCCATCCATCGAGCACCCATGGCAGTGTCAGCAGCGAAACCACGGCCGGCCACATGATCCACGGGGACTCCCGCGGAATCGGCAGGACTTTGCGCAGATTGCGGTAGCACCTGCTCCACTCGACGAGCGTCTTGAGCAGGGCCAGGCCAAGCAGGCCGTACAGAACGAGCAGCGGGACCGGCTGGAGGACAACGACGCCCAGGGATATGCCCAGCACGAGCGAGTAGAGCAACAGAGTCAACTTCGTCGTGGCTCGCAGGAATGGACCGCCTTGCGGAGCCACGGTTGTCGCCCGGCGAAAACCTGTCTCGACATAGAAGAAGACACCAACGAGCAGCAGGCCGATGAGAGTGGCGGCAATCCCGGCGACGGCGAGCAGGAAACCTTCTGGGACTGGATTCATCAGCGATCCTCCGAGCGGTCGGGTCGTGATTCCATGGCATCGAAGGGGTACGCGCACGGCTAGGGCCGGATGGCCCACTCGGCGTGGCCCATCGACACCTGTGCAGATGTGCGATGGCGCGGCGCTAGGATCGCACGGGTGACCGGTAGTCCCGTGATCGACATCCGCGCGCTGACCAAGCGCTTCGGATCACTCACAGCGGTCGATTCGCTGGATCTCCAGGTGGCGCCCGGCGAGATCTACGGGCTGCTCGGGCCGAACGGCGCGGGCAAGACGACGACGATCCGCACGCTGCTGGGGTTCTTGAATCCATCAGGTGGCACCGTACGGCTGCTCGGTTCGAACCCGCGCCATACTTCAGTGCGGCGCCGGGTCGGGTATGTCGGCGGCGACGTCGTCCTGGATCGCGGGCTGAAGGCACATGACCTGCTCAACTGGTACGCCGACCTGCGCGGAGGAGTGGATTCCGCGAAGATCGACTCTCTGTGCGAGCAGCTCGCCCTGGACCCGACGCGCAAGATCGGGGAGTTGTCGACGGGTAACCGGCAGAAGGTGGCCATCGTGCAGTCGGTCATGCATGAACCGGACGTCCTGGTCCTCGACGAGCCCACGTCGGGCCTGGATCCCCTGCTGCAGCGCAGTGTGCTCGATCTGATCCGCACCCGCCGCGACGCGGGCACCGCCGTCCTCTACTCGTCCCACTTCCTTCCCGAGGTGGAGAATCTCGCCGACCGGGTCGGCATCCTGCGGCGCGGCGTCCTCGTTCGCGAGGACACCATGGCGAACCTGCGCGACATCGCCCGCCAACGTCTCGAACTGCGGTTCGCCCGGGACGTACCTGCCGACCTGCTGGCCGGTATCGACGGGGTGAGCAACGTCGAGATCGTCGATCGAACGGCGTACGTGCTTGTGGACGGCAGCGTGGCCGAGCTGGTCAAGCGGGTTGCCGAGTACGACGTCGACCGCATCGTCAGCCACGACGAAGACCTGGAGGACGTGTTCTTCCGCTACTACCAGGACGGTGAAGACGGCTGATGAAGACCGGCATCGTGCTGCGCCAGATGCTGCGGGAACGCCGTCGCGGCGTGTTGTGGTGGTCGGTGGCGATCGCGGCGCTCACGGCCATCACGGCAGCGAGTTACCCGGCGGTCAAGGATGCCGGATCGGTGTTCGATCAGCTGATGGAACAGATGCCCGAGGGCATGCTCGAGCTCTTCGGTGCCGAAGGCGGCATCACCAGTCCCGGCGGGTACCTCAACAGCCAGCTCTACTCGAACATCCTGCCGATCCTGCTGCTGGTCTACGGGATAGGAATGGCTGCCTGGACCATCGCCGGGACGGAGCGCGAAGGCACTCTGGAGCCGCTGCTCGCCAACCCGGTGAGCCGCAGCCAGGTGGCGTTGGAAAGGTTCGCAGGAACGGCGCTGCTCCTAACCGTGCCGATGCTGGTCTCCACGATCCTGCTGATCGCGACCCGGTCGGTGTTCGAACTCGATGCCCTCGGAGTCGACGAGCTGATCTGGGTCG
>DATHUM010000351.1:0-5091 GCA_035462225.1 Jiangellaceae bacterium
GACGGTCAGGTGTGGCCGGGCCGTGTGCCCGCCGGGACCGGTCAACCGGACTTCGACGAGGTCGCAGGCAGCGGTGATCGGGCCCACTCGAAGCCCGACTTGCCCGACCGGCAGGTGGGCGTCGCAGTGCAGCGCGAAGACGTGCTCGACGCCTTCCAACTCGCCGGCATTGATGACTGCGCGCGCGCCGCCCATGCGTTCTTCGGCGGGTTGGAAGATGACCCGGATCCGGCCTGGAAGGTAAGGCGCTTCGGCCAGCGCGAGCGCCGTGCCGACCGCTATCGCGGTGTGGGCGTCATGACCGCAGGCATGGCAAACGCCTTCGACCGTCGACCGATACGGCACGCTCTTAAGTTCCGGCACCGGGAGGGCGTCGATGTCTGCGCGTACCGCGATGGTCCGGTCTCCTGAGCCGACGTCGACCACCAGGCCCGTCCCGTTGGGCAGGCGGCGGGGGTTCAGGCGCGCGGCTTCGAGACGGCCGAGCACCAACTCAGTGGTCGCGTACTCGGCGAAGGCGAGCTCCGGCCGGCTATGGATACGACGCCGCAGACCGACCAACTCATTGTGGTGGTCGGCCACCCAGCCCGAGAGCCAGTTGTTCGTCACGGTAATCCCGATGCCATCTCGTCCAGAAGGCTGTCGACGACCTTGGTCAGGTCGCCGCCGCTGGCCTCTGCCACAGCGCGTTGACGCTGGTAGCTCGCTCCGACCGTGAGGATGCGGTCGACGCCGCGCAGTTCGTCAGCGCAGTCGAGTGTATGGGCAATCGGCGTCAGCTCGCCAACCAGATCGACAAGCGCTCGCCGAACGGGTACCACTGAGCGGTCGTCATCGACGATGAGCTCGGCCTCCAGGCCGAACCGGGCCGCGCGCCACTTGTTCTCACGCAGCAGCCAGCCGTCAGGCATGGGTAGCTGGAGCATGGCCTCCAGGTCACGGTCGAACTTCTCGACCAGGCACTGAGCCAGCGCAGCGACGGTGGCGATCTCGTCGAGGGTCGGCACACCGTCGCAGACCCGGAGCTCGACGGTGCCGAGATCCGGATGCGGGCGGACGTCCCACCACACCTCGCGAACCGACTCGACGGCCCTGGCCTGCACAAGAGTGTTCATGTAGCGCTCGAACTGGTCCCAACCGGAGAGCTGGTACGGCAGGCCGGCCCGTGGCAGCGCTTCGAAGACCTTGCTTCGGGCGGACGCCAGGCCGGTGTCGTTGCCGATCCAGAATGGCGACGACGCGGTGAGCGCGAGGAAGTGCGGGATGTAGGCGGATAGTGCGTTGACGATAGGCAACACTCGATCGCGCTCGCCGACGCCGACATGAACGTGAATCCCGAAGATCTGGAATCGCCGCGCGACCCATTGCAGTTCCTCGACCAACTGTTCGTACCGCGGCTGAGGGGTGATCTTCTGGTCGAGCCAGTGACTCGTCGGGTGGGTACCGGCACACAGCACACCAACGTTTCGGGCGGCCGCTGCATCGCTGACCGCCCGAACCGATAGTTGCAGGTCCGCCCTTGCCTCTCTGACCGTTGCGCAGATGCCGGTGACGACTTCTATCGTGCACTGAAGCAGTTCATGTTTGATCTTCGCCTGATCACCAGGGCCGCCGGGAAACAGATCTCCGATGATCTCGATCGCCGCGGAGGTCAACTGGCGGGTATCCAGGTCGACGAGCTGAAGTTCCCACTCCACACCGAGACTCCTGCGTTCTGACGGTGTGAAGGGGATCTCCATGATCGAATTGTGACATGGAGTGACGCGCGGCGGAATGGAACAATCAGAGATACATGCCTCGACCCTGTTGCCGGTCGTCACCCTCGGCCTGCGGCGGCTGGTGGCCTGGCGGCGCGGCAACGCCTGGTGGCAGGGCTCGTCGCATCTGCTCCAACTGCGCTCGCGCGGCCATCTGCTGGGCGAACAGAGTGGTCTGGATGCCGTGGAACAACCCCTCGAGCCAGCCGACCAGCTGCGCCTGGGCGATGCGCAACTCGGCGTCGGTCGGCAAGTCCTCGTCTGCGAACGGGAGCGTAAGCCGGTCGAGCTCCTCGATCAGCTCCGGTGCGAGGCCGTCTTCGAGCTCGACGATGGACGAACGGTGTATCTCGCGGAGGCGGGCCCGGCTCTTCTCGTCGAGCGGAGCGGCTTTGACCTCATCGAGCAGCTGCTTGATCATACTGCCGATCCGCATGACCTTGGCTGGTTGCTCGACGAGGTCGGTGAGCGGGCGGTGGTGCTCGTCGTCCTGGTCGGGCTCTGCCGAGTGCGGTTCTACCGCGATGCCGTCCGGACCCACCACGACGATCTTGCCGTCGTCTGTGGGCTGCTTGTGCTCCGTCATACCTCAATCCTTACCGCATCGCAGGCGCGTCATGCGTTGCCCCCTGTCTTAACGAAAACCCGTTGCCCGGCGGGCTGCCGGCCGTCAGGCTGTTGCGATGGACTTGCCCGGGCTCGCGCCGCCGTATTTCGTGCGCCGGCCGTTACCGCAGGACGTCGGGTCGATCTTCGAGCTGGTCGACGCAGGTGACCGGCAGCTGCTCGGCCGTCCCGACAGCACAGTGGGAGAGATCCGCGAGCTGATGGAGATGCAGCGATCGCCGCTCGGTAGCGATCATTGGCTGATCGAGCGGGACGGCTGGGTCGTGGGGTGGGGCCTGGTGATGGACGAAGGGTCCGAGAGCCGGGTCGACATCGACGTTTACGTCCATCCGGACATCCCGCAAGCCGATCGGGCAGCAGTCCGGGTCGCACTGTTCGACGTGTTGCTGGACCGGGTTGCCGAGCGAGCCGGACACGCCGACAACAGCGAGCTCAAGGTGGTCGCAGGCTGCATCGTCGGCGACGCGGAGTACGAGCTGGCCCTGGCCGCGAACGGATTCGTGGCCAAGCGCAGGTTCTCGCGGATGCGCATCGACCTGGCGCCGGACCGCCCGTTCCCAGCAGCTTCGGACAGTGTCGAGCTCGAGCCGTTCGATCCGGCCACGGACTGGGAGGAGTGGCATTCGATCTTCAACGCGTCGTTCGCCGATCACTGGGGGCATGAACGGCGGTCGCTCGAGGATTTCCGGGCCGCTGTCGAGGCAATGGACGAGCCTGAACTGGACCGCTGGCGATTCGCGCGGGTGGACGGCCGCCGGGCAGGTGTATGCCAGGCCAGCGGGCGGTACTCGGACAGC
Organism: Jiangellaceae bacterium; assembly: GCA_035462225.1. Taxonomy (GTDB): domain Bacteria; phylum Actinomycetota; class Actinomycetes; order Jiangellales; family Jiangellaceae; genus JASLBX01. Next base: position 3,182 of record DATHUM010000351.1, read on the forward strand.
GGCGGCGGCTGGATTCTCAACCTCGGTGTGCTTCGCGAAGCACGCGGTCGCGGTGTCGGTCGCTACCTGCTCGAGCACGCGCTCGCGGCCTATGCGGCTGACGGCCGCACCTGGGCCGGCCTGGGCGTCGACACCGAGAACGTCAGTGGTGCGCTGCGTCTCTACGAGTCCGTCGGAATGACACCGGCCCTGCAGATCGACGCCTACGAGCGACGGGTGGTGGCCGGCCGGGTCAACTGACCGGGTCGGCCTGAGCGGTCAGTTGATCGGGTTCGGCCCAGGTGGCCGGTCGGCGGTTGCGGGCAGCGGTGGCGCGCCGGATCGCGACCACCTCGCGGGTACGCCGGCGGGCGAGCTTGCGGGCTCGCCGGCGATCGGCGGCATTCATATCGCACCGACAGGTTCGCGGCCGGCCTTGGGCACGGTAGATTCAGTGATCAAGATAGTTCCCCCATTTGAGCGGACTTGCCGACCGACACCCCCGGCGTCGCGGCAGCCCGGACCGCTATCGTCCCATGTCGCCGGCGGCGACGCCAGTATGTTTCGCATGTCAAGTAGTCCTTCGAATCACGGGCAACCGGCTGGGCGTGAAGACGACCGCCACCAGCACCGCCAGCAACGGGACGGCGACGCCGATCAGCCCGATCGTGAGCCATGGCACGGTGAATTCTGGAGCTCCGATCGCGGGCCAGATCAGGTAGGCGTAGAACCCGCCCAGCGCGAGGCCGAGGATGGTGCCGAGCGCCCCGACGACCAAGGCTTGCCAGCCTGCGATCGCCCGCCGTCGCCGCGGTGACGCGCCGACCGCGGCCATGGTGGCGAGGTCCGCCCGGCCCTCGGCGGCGGCGAGCGCGACTGTGACGCCGACACCGACGAGAGTGACCAGCGCGGTACCGCCGATCAGTGCCAGGGAGACGGCCACGGGCACCGCGCACCATGTGCAGCCGCGCTCGACGTAGACCGAGAGCCCGAGATCCTCCGCCGCACCGATGGCCCCGTCGATCTCGTCGACGGTGGCGGACTCGTCGAAGGGCAGGAGGGCCCCGAACACCGCAACGTCAAGACCGTGCTCGGCCGCGGCCTCCTCGGAGATGAATCCACCCGGCCGGGTCTGGTGGTACACGCCGTCGTGCACCGCGACGTGGGCCGGTATCCGGGCCAGCTCGTTTTCGCCGTCCTCGTCCCAGCCCATCAACGAGACCGAGCCGTCCTGGCGCTGGGTTGCGGCGTCGAAGACCACCACGGAGCCGGACGCGAGTGCGTCGAGCGCCGGTTGATCCGGTTCGTCGCCCAGCAAGACTTCATAGGCCTCAGTGCTGCCGACGTACAGCGGGCCGCCCATCACCGCGGAGCACTCGGCCCCGCACTCGTTCCACCACTCCTCCGGCGGCCACAAGTGCAGCGGTTCCAGGCCGAACGGGGCATCGGCCGCGACAGGGTGGCGCATCGGGATCACCGTGCCGTTCGGCAGCATCGCCGCGATGTCGGCGGCGCGGTCCACGAACGTCTCGTCCGCGTCCTGCGTGCCGTCGCGCGTGAGCAGCATGACGTTCTCGGGCAGTTGTGGCGCATAGCGCAGTTCGTCCACTCGCTCCGAACCGGTCAGGCCGATCGATACTCCGGTGGCCCCCGCAACGACGATCATGATCGCGGCGACGGCGGGAGTCGTGCGGTGGCGGTGCCGGCCCGCATCACGCCCGGCGAATCGGGCGGAAACCGGCCACCGGCGCATCCGGCGGGCCATTACCGCGATCAGCGGCGAGATCACCAGGATCAATCCGGCGACGGCCAGCACGGCCCCGAACAGTTGAAGCGCGATGTACTGGGTGACGTTGGGCTGCTCGACCCAGACGCCCGTTCCTTCCGCGGCCTCGATGCGCGCGGCGTAGTCGTCGAGTGTCGCTGCCGAC
>DATHUM010000352.1:0-14580 GCA_035462225.1 Jiangellaceae bacterium
GTCGTTCATGTGTCGTTGACTCCCGTCTCGGCGTCGCAATTTCCTGGTCAACCGCAGCCGTACGCACGCCTGCGGTCGTCGCGCTCACCGGCACACCGGCATCGAGCACCCCGTCGGCGGGAGCAGGTGCCCCGCCCCAACGTCGCCACCCCGGCGGAGCCGACCGCTCTATCCAAGCAGGCTTGGGCCGCATATACCAAGATTCATCTGGGCCCAATGTTAAAGGGCCGGGGTTCGTGCCGACTGGACAACTCAATGTCCACGTGATGGTGCGGTCGATCAGCGCTTGCGACCCACGGCGCCGTAATAGGAGAACTCGCGGTCGGTGTACTGCGTGTCGGGTGCCGGCCGCCACAGCGGAAGCGGAACGAGGCCGGGATCAAGCAGTTCGAGGTCGTCGAACAGGCTCAGAACCTCGTCCTCCGATCGAATGGTCACTGTGGTCGCACCGCTCTCATTCCACAACCGCCCGGCCTCGTCCATGGCCTTGCTGTGGACTGGATGTGAGATCACCAGATAGCTACCGGACGCGGTGGCGCCCATCAGCTTGTTCAAGATCGACTTGGCTTCCTCGGTGGTCGGGACGAACTCGAGGATCGCCAGCAAAGAAACAGCGACTGGTTTGCTGAAATCAAGTGTGCGGGCGGCACCTTTGAGGATCGCATCCGGATCACGGAGGTCGGCGTCAAGGTAGTCGGTCTTCCCATCGGGTGTGCTCGTGAGCAATGCACGAGCGTGAACCAGCACAATTGGATCGTTGTCGACGTAGACAATCCGGGACTCGGGCGCGACCGACTGAGCCACCTCATGGGTGTTGTTGGCCGTCGGGATGCCGGTGCCGATGTCGAGGAACTGGCGGATTCCCTCGTCTCTGGCGAGATACCGGACCGTACGGCCGAGAAACTCCCGGTCCGCGCGGGCAATGACACCGAACTCCGGCAGCGCGGCCAGAATCTGCTCGCCGACCTCACGATCGGCGGGAAAATGATCTTTACCACCGAGCCAGTAGTCCCAGACCCGAGCTGGGTGCGCGACACTCGTGTCGATCTCTGCCGCAGGGTCCGTGGGTGGGCGTTTCATCCACTCCGGCGTGTTGCTCATTGGATCCTTCGCTCCTGTCCAGTGTTAATGCATCGCGCTTTCCGTTGACCCAGCAATGTCGACAGCGGCACGTTTCGCATCTGGCGGCTGCCGGCGCCGACCGGACCTATGTAAGCAGATCACCGGGGTGAACCACCAGCCGCCAGATTCACCTCGCCTGAGCCTTGAAGTCTCGCAGAATCTCGTCGAGGATCTCCGGAGTTCGCGCCGGCGGCTCGGCCTGGATACACAGCTGTTCCATCATCGCTGTGTAGTAGTCGACGTCCTCCGCTTTATCGAGGTAGAGGGCGCTGTTCATCTGCTCGATGTACACGACGTCGGACAGGTCTGGCTCGGAGAACCGCAGGATGGTGAAAGCGCCACCTGCGGCGGCGTGGCCACCCGCGGTGAACGGGATCACCTGGATTCTGACGTTTGGTAGCTTCGCGACATCGGCGAGGTGGGCGATCTGCGCGGCCATGACCGACGAGCCGCCGATCGGCCGCCGCAGTGCTGCCTCATCGATGACCACCCACACCTTCTTGGCCGGCTTGTCGCGCGTCAACAGCTCCTGCCGACGCATCCGCAAGCTGACCCGCCGGTCGATCTCCCAGCTGGGTGCCGAGCGATTACCAAGGATGATCACTGAGCGGGCGTACTCAGGCGTCTGCAGCAGTCCCGGGATGAACTGAATCTCGTACGTCCGGATCAACGACGCGGAGGCTTCGAGGCCGAGATAAGACTGAAACCAGCTGGGCAGGATATCGCCCTCACGGTGCCACCAGCCGGGTGTGTTGGCTTCGCGCACCAGCCCGAGCAGCCGAGCACGCTCCTCTTCGTCGTCCACACCGTAGAGCGTCAACAGGTCAGCGACGTCGCGTTCTTTGAAGCTGACCCGCCCGAGCTCCATCCGGCTGATCTTGGACTCAGATGCCCGGATCTCCCAGCCCGCCGTCTCCCGGCTGATGCCCTGAGCTTCACGCAGCCGACGAAGGTGTGAGCCGAGCAGCATCCTGAGCGCAGTGGGGCCACCACCGGCCCCACCCGGTAATTGCGCCATACTCACGCCGTAAACCCCCGGGGCGTCGCCACATCCTCGAAACGGCCATGTTACTCGGTCTGAGGATCATGGCGCCAGACCCCCGGGGGCAGGCTGGTCGCGGTTCTATGCGTACCGGCTGCCGAAGTTGTCGGACTACCGGCTAACGAAGCTGTCGAACTCGCCGTTCTTGGAGCCGGCAATGAAGGCCGACACCTCAGCCGCCGTGTAGATCAGCGCGGGCCCGTGAGGATCTCTCGAGTTTCGCATCGCGATCCCTCCACCGGGCAGCTGGGCCAGCTCTACGCAATTTCCGTTCGGGTTGCTGTAACTGCTCTTCTGCCAAGTGACACCGGTCAACTCGTCCGCCGAGATGCCGTTGTGTGCCTTGAGCATCACGTCTCTCCGCTCTGGGTATGCCGCGACGGGCCAAGGGCTGCCGCTTGCAGGGGATTTGCACGTGCGTGCGGACGATCTTGCGTCCGCACGCAACAACATAACATGCGGATGCACGTGCATGTGCAGTCTTGGACGCCGGATTCTTGCCCAATCCCGAACGGCGTTTCGATAACGGCAAGCCGGAGCGGTTCAGGTCACTCAGAGGCAGATAGAGCGGCAATACCACACCATAACCGGGCATTCCTCTCCGCCGGCTCGCGATCCGCGAACAAACTGAGTGAAATTGCACGTGCTTTGGGTCTTGCGCTCGCACGCCATTAGTATCATGCTGATGCACGTGCACCGAGGATTCCTCGAGAGCGCGTTGATCCCCGTCCGCGCTGATCGAGTGAGAAGGGCAGGCGTACCGCGGTCTGTGTATCCCCTGCACCGCGGTACGACTGCCGCTCTCCCCCAACCACTCGCGACTCCAGCGGAGACGAGACCCTGAGATGGAACTTTCTTCCTACCTGGCGATCGGCGCAATCGCCGTAATGTGGCTCGGCGCCGAGTTCATTGCGTGGTTGCGAACCGACCGGCGACACCGCTGACCGAGGCGCTTGCCCGGCGGCCGAGGTGACTCAACGACCGTAGCGTCGCTCACGCTCACCGTAGGACCGCAGCGCCCTAAGAAAATCCACCCGGCGGAAGTCCGGCCAGAGCGCCTCGCAGAAGTAGAACTCCGAGTTCGCGCTCTGCCACAACAGGAAGCCGGACAGCCGCTGCTCACCGCTCGCCCTGATCACAAGATCCGGATCAGGTTGGCCCTTGGTGTACAGGTGCTCGGCGATGTGCTCGACAGTGATCACCTCGGCGAGCTTTTCGATGGTCGTCCCCTTCGCTGCGTGTTCCTGAAGCAGAGACCGAACCGCGTCCGCGATCTCACGTCGACCGCCGTACCCGACGGCCACATTCACATGCATTCCGTCGATCTCTCGAGTTCGGTCGGCTGCCTCCTTCAGGACGGTTGCAGTACCGTCCGGCAGGATGTCCAGCGCACCCACAGGGTGCACCCGCCAGCGCCCGGCCGCGGCGAGGTCCTCGACCAATCCTTCGATGATGCCGAGCAACGGCACGAGCTCCGCGGTGGGCCGATGCAGGTTGTCAGTTGACAGCAGGAAGAGGGTGACGACCTTGACGCCGACCTCGTCGCACCAGCCCAGGAACTCCCTGGCCCGGGCGGCCCCGGCCTGGTAGCCGCTGGTCGTCGACGCCCCGAAGGCCCGAGCCCACCGGCGGTTGCCGTCGAGCATGACGGCGACATGGCCGGGGATACGAGTCGGGTCCAGGTTCCGCTGGAGCCTGCGCTCGTAGATGTCGTAGAGCAGGTTGGACAATCCCATGGCCGGCAGTTACCTCCCGCTGACGCCCCGCGGGGCACGGTACTCCCTGCGTGGGACGATTGTGACATTGCCCGCTTGCCGGCTCGTACCTACCGGACCGTAGGTTAGGCTCACATCCATGGCGCCGGACGACCAGATCAAGGACGCTATCGCAGCAGTTAAGCCGAAGCTACGGGGCTGGCTGCACGTAGGAATCTTCCCGGTCGCCGTCATCGCAGGTGCGGTCTTCATCGCCGTCGCTCCCACCTCTTCCGCCCGCATCTCCGGCGCCGTTTACACGGTGACGGCCGCGCTGCTGTTCGGTGTCAGTGCGCTGTACCACCGTGGTCGGTGGTCGCCTCGGGTACGTGCGATTCTGCGGCGATTCGATCACGCCAACATCTTTCTGATCATTGCCGGCACCTACACGCCGTACACGATCCTGCTGCTCGACAGCAGCGACGCGCGGATCCTGCTCTCTCTTGTCTGGTTCGGCGCGATCACGGGAGTGCTGTTCCGGGTCTTCTGGCTCAGCGCACCGCGTTGGCTGTACGTGCCCATCTACCTTGGTCTCGGGTGGGCCGCGACATTCTGGTTGCCGTCGTTCGGTTCCAGGGGTGGCGCCGCGGTTCTCACGTTGATCATCGTCGGCGGACTGCTCTACTCGGCGGGAGCCGTCGTATACGGGCTGAAGCGACCGAACCCGTCACCACGGTGGTTCGGGTTTCACGAGGTTTTCCACGCCTGCACCCTGGCCGGCTTTATGACCCATCATGTCGGAGTGTGGCTCGCGGCGTTCAGTGGCAGCGCCGCCGTCGCCGCCGCCGTGTGACCCCGCCGACATCGGCTCACGCTCGCAGGTCAACGTGTTGTCGGGCCGGACGCGCGAACCTGCTCGACCTTCGCGGTCGCTTCACGGAGCTGAGCGAGCCATTCCTCGGTGTGCTGACCGACCAGCTTGACGCACCAGGCCAGCGCCTCCGACCGGGAGCGAGCCACTCCGGCGTCGACCAGCGTATCGAGAACCTGTCGCTCCGGTTGGCGCAGCCGTGTCATCACCGGCGCCGCCAGCCGGGTGAACATGTGCCGCTCCCCGCCGCATTCGACGCCCCACGCCACCTTGCGATCGCTCCGGTACTCGAGCTCGCGCGCAATCTCGATCCGCTGGTCTCGGGTGTCCTCTCGGAACTGCTTGACGCGAACGGCGATGGCTGCGGCGAGCTCCGCATCCGAGGTACCGGTAGGGACATCCGGCGTCGGTAGGTCTCCCACGACCGTGATCTCCTCGCGGTCGATGCTCACTTCCACCGGTCCGACGAACCAGTCGTCCGGCAGCCGAGCGGCGAGCCAGGCACGGACCTTGGCTTCCCGCTCATCGTTCGGAGTCATGCAGAGATGATTACATCCTTACAACTCAGCCCTCCAACTGCGCCGGCTGCCCGCGTGCCACGATTGGTTCCGTGACTGACGTTCTCGCGTCCACCACTGACGGGTCGGGCATGGGCCCGGGCTTGACCGGCTTCCTGGTCCTTGCATTCCTCGCCGTGGCGGTCGTCTTCCTGTACCGCAGCATGCGGAAACAGCTCAGGCGCATCGACTTCGATCCCGAGGGCACGACCGATGCCGAGCGAATGCGAGACCGCGACTCGTCGACCAACGGACCGGACAGCGGCAAGGCCTGACGTGCTCCCCGCCCCGTGGGTACGGTGCAATCAACAGACCGTTCCGAACCGCAGGGGAATTTCACATGCCGAACCGGCTAGCCGGCTCGACCAGCCCATACCTGCTCCAGCACGCCGACAACCCGGTGGACTGGTGGCCGTGGAGCGACGAGGCGTTCGACCTCGCGCGTGAGCGCGACGTTCCGGTCCTGCTGTCCGTCGGCTACGCCGCATGCCACTGGTGTCACGTGATGGCCCACGAGTCATTCGAAGACGATGCGACCGCCCAATACCTCAACCAGCGCTTTGTAGCGATAAAGGTCGACCGCGAGGAACGTCCCGACGTCGATGCCGTCTACATGGCAGCCGTCCAGGCCATGACAGGGCAGGGCGGATGGCCGATGACCGCGTTCCTGACGCCCGCCGGGCAACCCTTCTATGCGGGCACCTACTTCCCGCCTGACCCGCGGCACGGCATGCCGTCATTTCGCCAGGTGCTCGAGGCGGTGTGGCAGACCTGGACACAGCGTCGCGGCGATGTAGACCAGGCCGCCACGTCCATCGCCGCCGAGCTCGGCCGCCAGAGCGCGCCGGCGGGCACCGCTGCGCCGGATGCTGAGCGGCTCGACGCCGCCGCACAGCGGCTCGCGACCGAATTCGATCAGCAGCACGGCGGTTTCGGGCTCGCCCCGAAGTTCCCGCCGTCGATGGTGCTGGAGTTCCTGCTCCGCCACCACGCCCGGACCGGGGACACGGCGAGCCTCAAGATGGTCGAGACAACCTGCGACCGGATGGCCCGTGGCGGGATCTACGACCAGCTGGCCGGCGGGTTCGCCCGCTACAGCGTCGACCGCGGGTGGGTCGTCCCGCATTTCGAGAAGATGCTGTACGACAACGCGTTGCTGCTTCGCGTCTACGCGCATCTGTGGCGGTCGACCGGGTCTGAGTTCGCAGGGCGAATCGCGCGCGAAACCGCGGAGTTCCTCCTGCGCGACCTGCACACGCCGGAAGGCGGGTTCGCCAGCTCGCTGGACGCCGACACGGTCATCGACGGGCACTCCGTCGAGGGTGCGACGTACGTGTGGACGCCCGGCCAGTTGCGAGACGTGCTCGGCAAGACCGACGGCAGGTGGGCGGCCGATCTGCTTGGTGTCACCGAGTCCGGAACGTTCGAACGCGCGGCGTCGACGCTTCAACTCCAGCACGACCCGGGCGACCACGATCGCTGGGCCGCAGTGCGCGAGCGCCTGTTGCGGGCTCGCGTCACCCGGCCCCAGCCCGCCCGCGACGACAAGGTGGTCGCCGGCTGGAACGGGCTGGCCGTGGCAGCCCTTGCCGATGCCGGAACCCTGCTCGGCGAACCGTCGTGGGTCGACGCCGCCGTGGCGTGTGCCGACCTGCTCGTCCACCTGCACCTCGACGACGCAGGCCGGATGCGTCGGGTCTCCCGGGCCGGGCACCCAAGTCCGCACGCCGGCCTCCTCGAGGACTACGCCAACGCCGCCGAGGGCTTCCTTGAGTTGGTCACGGCAACCAGCGATCCGGTCTGGCTCTCGTTCGCCGAGCAGATGCTGGACGTCATCATCAACCGGCATGTCGCTGCCGAAGGCGGCTTCTTCGACACCGCCGACGACACCACGGATTCGCGGCTCGCCGGCATCAGGCGTCCGCAGGACCCCACCGACAACGCCACTCCTTCCGGGTGGTCGGCTGCGGCCGGCGCGCTGCTGACATTCTCGGCATACACCGGGTCGGCACGGCACCGCGACGCGGCCGAACGCGCACTAGGCGTGTACGACACGCTCGGGGCAGAGGCTCCGCGGTTCGCCGGCTGGGGTCTGGCGGTGGCCGAAGCACTCGTCGCCGGCCCCGCAGAGGTCGCCATCGTCGGGTCGCCCGCAGACCCGCGGACCGGTGAACTTCGGGCCGCGGCCCTGCGGAGCACGTCTCCCGGTGTGGCCATCGTCGCCGGTGACCCGTCGGACCCGGCCGCGCAGGCTGTGCCGCTGCTGCGCGATCGCGGCCTGGTGGATGGGATTCCGGCCGCCTATGTGTGCCGGGGCTTCGTCTGCGAGCGGCCGACGACCGATCCCGCTGAATTGACGGCAACGCTGGACGGGCGCTGAACTACCGCAATCCGGCGAACAGGTCGTCCTCGGGTACCGAAGAGTCGACGTGTGAGTGCGCCAACTCGTAATCCTCGGTCGGCCACACGGCTTGCTGAACCTCGAGCGGAACGGCGAACCATGAGCCGTCCGGATCGATCTGGGTGGCGTGGGCAAGTAGCGCGCGATCGCGAACCGGGAAGTAGTCCGCGCACGGTACTCGAGTGGTTATCCGCGAGTCCCACGCGGGATCGGGATTCCAGTCCGCGAGCCGATCCCCGTAAGGCGACTCGATCCCTCTGCGGAGCATCTCGTCGTGCAGGGCCTGCGTGCGCTCGCGATGGAACGCGTGGTGGTAGTAGAGCTTGGCCGGCTGCCACGGCTCACCGGCGTCGGGGTAGGCGTCCGGGTCGGCTGCCGCGTCGAAGGCCGCGACGGTGATCTTGTGACACATGACATGGTCCGGATGCGGATATCCGCCCCGCTCGTCGTAGGTGGTCACTACGTGCGGACGGAACTCCCTCATGGCCGTCACCAACGGCGCAGCCGCCTTCTCGACCGGAATCGTCGCGAAGCATCCATCGGGAAGCGGCGGTGGCGGGTCTCCTTCGGGAAACCCGGAGTCCACGAAACCCAGCCACTGTTGGCGGATACCGAGAATCTCGCGGGCCGCGTCCATCTCGGCGCGACGGATCTCCGCGATGTTCTCCAGCACCTCCGGCCGGTCCATCGTGGGATTGAGGATGGATCCCCGTTCGCCCCCAGTGCAGGTCACCACCAACACATCGACCCCCTCGGACACGTACCGAGCCGTCGAGGCGGCGCCTTTGCTTGACTCGTCGTCAGGGTGGGCATGGACGTGCATCAACCGCAATCTCTCGTTGGGCACGGGCTACCTCTCTGCTGGTATCGGGGTGCGCGACAATGGTGCCAGCAAGCCAATACGCGCTATCCGGAGAGTCGTGACCACCCACCGCACCCGTCCAGCCGACCGGTACGGCGACCGCCGACCGGGCCGCGGGCTAAAACTGGCCGGCGCCTTGATCGGCGTAGCGTTGGCCGTGGCGGCAATCCTGTTCATCGCGCGGGCATCGGACTCACAGATCGAGGCCGAGGCGCTGTCCTATGAGCAGAGTGACGGATTGATGACCGCGTCCATCGAGGTGCTGCGCCGGCCGGACACAGTAGTGACGTGCGACGTGGTCGCCGTCGATATCCGGCAGGTCATCGTCGGGCAGACCGAACTCGTCGTGCCGGCGACGTCCGACCGGCGCGTCGTGGTGGACGTCGACATCCCGCTGCAAGGTGACGGCGTCGCCGTGTCGGTGCGTGGTTGCGAGCCTTCGAATCGGCCCTGAGCTGGCATTATCGCTTTCGTCCGGGCATCTTGCTAGCCTGAATGCTTCACCCGATGAACCGATCCGGGCGGATGTCCGGTGGATGAGCGCACCTTCGTGTGCGCCCTCGAAGACAAGCCAAGGAGCAGATGCCGTGACCGAGAATGTCGCATGGCTGACCCAAGAGGCGTACGACCGCCTCCGCGTCGAGCTGGACCACCTCATGGGGCCCGCTCGCACCGAGATCGCCAAGCGGATCGAAGCGGCCCGGGCAGAGGGAGACCTGTCCGAGAACGGCGGCTACCACGCGGCCAAGGAGCAGCAGGGTCACCAAGAAGCTCGGATCCGTCAGCTGCAGGCACTGCTGCACCGGGCCAAGGTTGGTGAGGCCCCGCCGGACGACGGCATCGTCGAACCCGGCATGACCGTCGAGATCCGGTTCGCCGGCGACGACGAGACCGAAACCTTCCTACTGGGGTCGCGCGAGCTGCTCGCCCTCGACGAGTCGGTGGAGCTGGAGGTGTTCTCCCCGCAGTCGCCACTCGGTCAGGCCGTCAACGGCAAGCGCATCGGCGACACAGTGTCTTACGAGACACCGACCGGGGCCACCGTCAAGGTGGAGATCGTCAGCACCAAGCCGTACGGCGCCTGACCGACCAGCCCCGTTGATCATGCAATAGTGGGCTGGACGACACGCCGGCCAGTCCACACGCGGAATGGCGTGTGATCCGACCGGCGTGTCGCCGCCCCACTTTTGCATGATCAGCGTGGGTGGCGGCTACTGGTGGGTGAGGGCTACTTGGTAGCGGCCTTCTTGTACTTGTTGATCGCCAGTGGCGCGAAGACGGCCGTGATCAGCAAGCACCAGAGCACCGCCGCCAGGACCGGGTTCTGCATCGGCCACGCGTCAGAAGCGATCGGGTTCGGGTTTCCGAACAGATCACGGCACGCCGCCACGATCGCACTGACCGGGTTCCACTCCGCGATCGTGCGGACCACGGCCGGCATGGTCTGTGGTGGTACGAACGCGTTCGAGAGGAAGATCACCGGGAACAACCAGATCAGCCCCGCCGAAGCGGCCACCTGCGGGTTGCCGACGGACAATCCGATGAAGGCGCCTACCCAGAGCATCGCGAACGCGAACAACAGCAGCAAACCGACGGCACCGAAGAAGCCCAGCGCGCCGCCCTCGACCCGCCAGCCGACGATCAGCCCGCACAGCATCATGATGATCAGCACGGCGAACTGATTCGCCAGGTCGGAGACCACTCGCCCGCCGATAACGGCAGACCGCGCCATCGGCAGCGAGCGGAACCGGTCGATCAATCCCTTGTGCATGTCGTCAGAGAGCCCGACGCTGGCCGGCGCCACCGCGAACGCCATGGTCTGCACGAAGATCCCGGACATCAGGATCTTCCGGTACGCCAGCGGGTCCGACTCGAAGCCGGGCACCTGGATGGCGCCACCGAACACGTAGGCGAACAGCAGCACGAACATGATCGGCTGGATGAACATGTAGATATGGGTGTCGGGCACCCGCAGGCCGCCTCGAATGTTGCGCCAGGCGATCGACATCGTGTCGCGAAACGCCTGACCGAGCCCGCCGCTCGATACCGGGCCGGCGCCCGCCCGGGTCAGCTCGGTGGTGGTCACTTCGCTTCCTCCAGTTCCTGAGTCTCCTCGGCGCGGTGGCCGGTCAGCTTGAGGAACACGTCGTCGAGCGACGGCCGCCGCAACGCGATGTCATCGATATCGATGCCGGCCTCGTCCAGGTCACGGATAACGAGCACGAGTCCCTTGGACCCGCTTGACGTCGGTACCGTGATCTTGCGCATGTGCTCGTCGACTTCAGCCTGGCCGTTGCTGCCCTTGTGCAGGATCGCCGCCGCCTCGCCCAGCGAGGCGGCCTGGTGCACGATGACCTCGATCCGGTCGCCGCCTACCTGTGCTTTGAGCACATCGGCCGTTCCCTCGGCGATGATCTTGCCCTTGTCGATCACCACGATCCGGTCGGCGAGCGCGTCGGCTTCCTCGAGGTACTGCGTCGTCAGCAGGATCGTCGAACCTTCCTGCACCCGGTCCCTGATTATGTCCCAGAGGTCTAGGCGGCTGCTCGGGTCCAGCCCGGTCGTCGGCTCGTCGAGGAACAGCACCTCGGGGTGGACGATCAGGCTGCCGGCGAGATCGAGCCGCCGCCGCATGCCGCCCGAGTAGGTCTTGGCCGGCCGGTCGGCCGCGTCGGTGAGCGCGAACTGCTCGAGCAACTCGCCGGCCCGCTTGGCCGCCTGCTGGCTGGACAGCTGGTAGAGCCGGCCGAACAGCCACAGGTTCTCGCGTCCGGTCAGGTTCTCGTCGATGGCCGCGAACTGACCGGAAAGTCCAATGCTGGCCCGCACTGCTTGCGGCTCGGCGATCACGTCGTGGCCCGCAACTACTGCTCGGCCGGCGTCCGGCCGCAGCAGGGTCGTGAGCATCCGGACGATGGTCGTCTTGCCGGCACCGTTCGGCCCGAGCAGGCCGACGACCTGCCCCTTGGGCACGGTCAGATCGACGCCCGCGACCGCGTGAACGGCCTTGTCGCCGGTTCCGAAGGTCTTGACCAGACCTTCGGCAGTGATGGCATTCACGATGATCCCCAATCGAATGTGTGAATAGCAATCCGAAGCGTAGAGGTTGACGTGGCGTCAGCTTCAACCCCTTTTCCACGAGCGGACAGCGCACTGCTCAGCGTTGCCGCAGCAGCGCTTCGGCCTGGTCCAGGTCGAGTTCGCCCGCGGCAAGGCGGCGCAGGACCTCCTCGCGATCCCCGGTGTCCTCCCATCCTTCGGTACGGTCGTCGGTGGTCGCGTCCCCCTCGACCGACTCGATGCCGAGCCGTTCCAGCAGCTCGGCGAATCTCAGCCGAGCCGTCGGGTAGCTGACGCCCAGTTCCCGGGCGAGCTCTCTCATATTGCCGCGCGAGGCGAGGAAGGTGCGCAGCATTCTGCGATCCTGCTCGCCGAGCGAACAGTACGAGCACGAGGTGAAAACACCGGTGAGCCCGGTTCCGCAGGATTGGCAACCCAGTTGGGTGATGTTGAGCCGGTGCCCGCACACGGGGCAGTCGCTGGGCGGAACGTGCGGGTGATCGGTCACGACGGAGTCACCACCGTCACGGCGCCCATCACAACCTCGACATCGATCTCGGCCGTTCCAGTTCCTACGACCACATCGCGGTCGGTCCGCTGCTCGGGCTGGGTCGAGAACTTGCCGAGCTGGACGTCGTGCCTGACTCGAGCGTCACTGCCGTCGAGCAGCCGCAACGTCAGCGATCCGGACTCGCACCGGATGCGCGAGCGTCCGCGCGTCTGGCGCGTCGTCACCTGGGCGGACCCGGCCTGCACCAGCACGTCCATCGGCTCCTCGGCGTCCTGCACGCGTAGGGAAGCCGCGGTCGCCCGGACGTGATCGAGCCGGCGGACCCCTTCTGTATGCAGCGAGCCTGCTATCACCTCGGCCCCGACGGCGATATCCGGACGGACTCGGACAGTGAGCTCGATGTTCTGACCCAGCCCGCGCTGAAGGCGATCGGCCATCTCACGAAACCGACCGCCGGTGAGCAGGATGAACGTGTCGTCCGTGGGCACCGGCTGAGTGTCGCCGGTGATGTGCAGGGTCGAGCCTTCGCGTCGCACTTGGTGCGGACCTTCGACGGCGAACTCGCGGACCCGTGGATCGCCGATCAACCGTACCCGTCGTGACGTCGCGCGCACCTCGATGCGGTCGATGGCGGGCAGGGACGGCGGGCTCGGTTCTCTGGAGGAGGCACCACTGGCTTGGTCACTCTTCACCTCGGCCTCATCGGCTTGGTCGAGCAGGGCGGCGGCTTCGGCCGGATCGATCCGGCCGGCGGCTACGTCTTCCAGAATCTCGCGTCTAGTACGCATGCCCTCAATGACACGAGAAAAATTGGATAATGTCAAGTCCTGTTGCCAAAGTAGAAAGATTGATCTAGCTATCTCTACTCTCATAGGCCCGACGACGGCGCCGGATTGGTTTCAAGATCCGCCTAGCAGCCGGAGAAACGACCAATTCTGCCCGGCAAGTAGGGCGAGCCGACCACTTACTCCGGTTCGTGGGAGATCTTTGTCAGTTGCGGCCCGTCGGCAGCTAACCGATGGTCACGGGATAGTGCGCGGTGCGAAGCTTGGCAAGTACGCGATCGCAGTGTTCCGGTCCTCGCGTCTCGACCTGCAGCGCGACCTCTACCTCGTCCACGTGCAGGCGGGCTCCGGTGCGCTCGTGCACGACGTCGAGAACATTCGCTTCGGCCGCGGCTAGCTCGGCAAGCAGTCGGGCCAGCGCGCCAGGCTGATCCGGGATACGCACCCGGAAGGACAGATACCGCCCGGCCGCGGCCATGCCATGCCGGATGACGCGCAGCAGCAGGAGCGGGTCGATGTTGCCTCCCGACAGCACGGCGACCACCGGCGGCTCGAACCGATCGGGGTGATCGGCGATCGCGGCCACGCTCGCCGCGCCGGCCGGCTCGACGACCTGCTTGGCGCGCTCGAGCAGCATCACCAACGCACCCGATATGGCCTCCTCCGAGACCGTGATCACCTCGTCCACCTGGTCCTTGATGATCCCGAAGGGCACGTCGCCTGGGCGCCCCACCGCGATGCCGTCGGCCATGGTGCTCATCTTCTCGAGGGTGACGGGATGGCCGGCTCGAAGCGAAGGCGGGTACGCCGCTGCCTTCTCGGCCTGAACACCAACAAGTCGCACGTCCGGCAGGGCATCCTTGACGGCCAGCGCCACCCCGGCCAGCAGCCCGCCACCGCCGGTACCGACCACGATCGTCCGCACGTCCGGGCATTGCTCGACGATTTCCAGACCTACCGTGCCTTGCCCCGCGACGATGTCCACGTGGTCGAACGGATGGATCACGACCGCGCCGGTCTTCTCGGCGAACTCCTCAGCCGCCGCGAGCGCCTCGTCGACCGTCGAGCCCGCGAAGCGAACATCCGCCCCGTAGGCGCGGGTCGCCTTCTCCTTGACGATCGGTGCGCCGCTCGGCATGAAGACGGTGGCGGCCGTCCCTAACATCCGGGCGGCGAGAGCGACCCCCTGAGCGTGGTTACCCGCGCTGGCCGCCACGACCCCGCGCGACCTTTCCTCGGCTGAGAGCCGGGCGATGCGCAGATAGGCACCACGGATCTTGAACGATCCCGCCCGCTGCAAATGCTCGCACTTCAGGTAGGCCGGCCCTCCGACCTTGGCGGCCAACCATCGAGACATCACCAGTGGAGTGGGACGGACGACGTCCCGGAGCAGATCCCTGGCCGCCGCGATGTCTGCGGGGGTGAGCGACGCTGTATTGGACACGCCCGCGAGTGTGCCACGTACTCCGGTTGATCACGTTCGGCAGGCCTATCCATGCCGTACCAGGCGCGTGCGGGTGGTACGGCACCGAATGATCACGTCCAGCAGGCTTGTCGGCACTCCACCAGGCGCGTGCGCCTGGTACGGCACGCATCGGCATGCTGAACGTGATCTAACGGAAGCGGCAGACGTCGGCTTCCCCAAACGAACTTGCACGCTGCACGCATCTCCTAT
>DATHUM010000353.1:0-2480 GCA_035462225.1 Jiangellaceae bacterium
TTGAGGTCGGCGAGCTCTTCGAGGAACATCACCGAGCGGCTGGTGCGGTTTCCGTACAGCAGCGTCACCCGGCTGTGCGGTTCGGTCTCGAGGACCGCAGCGATGATCGATAACACCGGCGTGATCCCGCTGCCGGCCGCGATCGCGACGTAGTGCTTGGCGTTCGCCGGGTCGAGTTCCGGGGTGAACCGGCCGGCGGGGGTCATCACGTCGAGCTCCGCCCCCGGCGCCAGCCCTTGGAGTGCGTATGCGGAGAACTCACCCCCAGGGATCCGCTTGACCGCGATACGCAGCCGGCCCTCACTCGGCGCGGCGCAGATCGAGTAGCTGCGGCGGGTACCGTCACCCCCCGGTAGCGCGACGTTGACGTGCTGCCCGGGCGCGAACCGGTACTCGTCCGCAAGCCCGCCCGGGACGTCGAACGTCACGGCGACGGCGTCGTCGGTGAGCCGCTCGACCTCGCTGACGGTCAACCGGTGCAGGACAGAGTGCCGCCTGGCGGTCGCTTGTGCCGTCATCTACAGCGCCTTGATGTGGTCGAACGGCTCCAAGCACGCCCGGCAGGTCCACAGCGACTTGCAGGCGGTGGAACCGAACCGGCTGACCTCGGTCGTGTCCAGGGACCCGCACCGGGGACACCGCGCCGACAGGGTTAGCGGGACAGGTCCGTCCTGCCATCTGCGTGGACCCGGCGGCGCGATGCCGTACTCGCGAAGCGCGTCGCGGCCCTCCTGAGTGATCCAATCGGTTGTCCAGGCCGGTGAAAGCACCGTCCGGACCTCGGCATCGTTCCAGCCTCCCGCGCGGAGGCGCGCCAGGACGTCGGACCGGATGGTGTCCATCGCCGGGCAGCCGGAGTAGGTAGGAGTGATCTCGACCACGACGTGGCCGTTCGGCTCGACGATCACGTCTCGCAGGATCCCGAGATCTGCGATCGAGATCACCGGCAGTTCGGGATCGGGCACCTGAGCCACGGCCGAACGGACCTCGTCGACGGTGGGCAGCGTCGTCACCATGACGCCCCCGGGTGAGCTCGGTGCAGGTGCTGCATCTGCGCGAGCAGATGGCCCATCGCCTCGGTGTGGATGCCTTGCCGCCCACCACGGCCGCGGAACACCCGCTGCGGCACCGACAGCGTGGCTCGTGCGATCACTGCTCCGACGTAGGAATCCCACGGCTCGCGAAGGGCGGCCGGGTCGACGGCGATACCCGCGGCGGCCAGCCGGCCGGTCAGCTCGTCCGGCTCGAACAGTTCGTCGACGAATGGCCAGATCTCCTCCAGGCCCGACTGCATGCGGCGGTGGCTCTCGTCGGTGCCGTCGCCGAGCCGCAACACCCACTGCGCTGCGTGATCTCGGTGGTACGCGACCTCCTTGACCGCCTTGCCGGCGATCCCCGCGAGAGTGGCGTCTTGCGACGTGCGCAGCCGGTCGTACAACTCGTACTGGTACGACGCGAACGCCAGCTGGCGGGCCATCGTCACGCCGAAATCGCCGTTGGGCAACTCGGCGAGCTGGCAGTTGACGAACTCGCGCTCGTCGCGCCGGTAGGCCAGGGCATCCTCGTCCCGGCCCGCGCCCTCGACCTCGCCGGCGTAGGTCAGCAGCGTACGGGCCTGGCCGAGCAGGTCAAGGGCGATGTTCGCCAGCGCGATGTCCTCCTCGAGCTGCGGTGCGGCCGCGATCCACTCCCCCAGCCGGTGCGACAGGATCAGTGCGTCGTCACCGAGCCGAAGCGCGTACGTGGCCAGCTCGTTCACAGGTTCCGCACCTCATCGGGGATCTCGTAGAACGTCGGGTGCCGGTACGCCTTGTCGGCCGCCGGGTCGAAGAACGAATCCTTCTCATCAGGGTTGGACGCGGTGATCGAGGCCGACGGCACGACCCAGATCGACACGCCTTCGTTGCGTCTGGTGTAGACGTCTCGGGCGTTTCGGACGGCCATCTCGGCGTCCGGTGCGTGCAGGCTGCCCACGTGGATGTGCGATAGCCCGCGCCGGCTGCGCACGAACACCTCCCACAGTGGCCAATCCCGGCTCACGCTGCGACCTCCTGCTCCGTGCGCCGCTTGGCGGCGTAGGCCTCGGCGGCCTCGCGTACCCAGGCGCCGTTCTCGTGCGCGGCCACCTTGTGGGCCATGCGCTGCCGGTTGCACGGGCCGTCACCCTTGATCACCCGGAACAGCTCGTCGAAGTCCGGCTGGGTGAAGTCGTAGTGGCCGCGCTCCTCGTTCCACCGTAGGTCCGGGTCGGGCAGCCTCAGCCCGAGCACTTCGGACTGCGGCACGGTCATGTCGACGAACTTCTGCCGCAGCTCGTCGTTGGTGAACCGCTTGATGCCCCAACGCATGGACTGTTCGGTATGCGTCGACGCGTCGTCCGGCGGGCCGAACATCGCCAGGCTGGGATACCACCACCGGTCGACCGCGTCCTGCCCCATCGCCTTCTGCGCCTCGGAGCCTCGGCTCAGCGTCAGCAGCAG
>DATHUM010000354.1:0-6574 GCA_035462225.1 Jiangellaceae bacterium
ATCGACACTTGCGGCCCGGGGAGCATCTGCCCGCCCGCCGGTTGATCACGTTCAGCATGCCTGTGGGTGCCGCACCAGGGGCACGCGGGTGGGACGGCACCGATACGCCTAGTGGTGCAAATGCGCGCGATGCGTTCGGACTTGGCGATCGACCGGACGTAGGATTGACATGGAAGCTCCGGTGTGCCCGACTATGGCGTTGGTCCCACCGGGCGAATGCTCGTGAGGAGGCGGCTACCCGCGGTGAGCGCCAAACAGACAACCGAGCTCGACCGTGTCGTTATCAGGTTCGCCGGCGATTCCGGCGACGGGATGCAACTCACCGGAGATAGGTTCACGTCGGCGACGGCCGTCTTCGGTAACGACCTGTCGACGCTACCGAACTTCCCTGCCGAGATCCGTGCCCCGGCCGGAACGTTGCCGGGCGTTTCGAGCTTCCAGCTCCATTTCGCCGACCACGACATTCTGACCCCCGGTGACGCGCCCGACGTGCTCGTCGCCATGAACCCGGCGGCGTTGAAGGCCAACGTACGAGACCTTCCCAAGGGTGCGACGATCATCGTCGACACGGCGGATTTCACCCCTCGCGCCCTGAAGAAGGTGGGTTACGACTCCAACCCGCTCGAGGACGGCAGCCTGGACTCGTACCAGGTGCACGGGATCGACCTGACCAGCATGGCCATCGAGGCGCTCAAGGAGTTCGGGCTGACCCGCAAGCAGGCCAGCCGGTCCAAGAACATGCTGGCCCTCGGCCTGCTGTCCTGGATGTACGGCCGGCCGCTGGACGGCACGATCAAGTTCCTCGAGACCAAGTTCGCCCGCAACGGGACGATCCGGGACGCCAACATCACCGCTCTTCGGGCAGGGTGGAACTACGGTGAAACCACCGAAGACTTCGCCGTCCGGTACCAGATCAAGCCGGCACCGATGCCAGCCGGCATCTACCGCAACATCACTGGCAACCTCGCGCTCGCGTACGGCCTCATCGCCGCGTCCAAGCGGTCGGGGTTGCCATTGTTCCTCGGCTCGTACCCGATCACGCCGGCGAGCGACGTCCTGCACGAGCTTGCCAAGCACAAGCGGTTCGGCGTTCGGACGTTCCAGGCCGAGGACGAGATCGCCGGCATCGGCGCTGCTCTCGGCGCCGCGTTCGGCGGGGCGCTGGGAGTCACGACCACGTCCGGACCGGGCGTCGCGCTCAAGTCCGAGACGATCGGACTCGCCGTCTCGCTCGAGTTGCCCCTCATAATCTGCGACATCCAGCGTGGCGGACCGTCCACCGGCCTACCCACCAAGACCGAACAGGCCGACCTTCTGCAGGCGATGTTCGGGCGCAACAGCGAAGCCCCGGTTCCGATCGTCGCGCCCTCCTCCCCCGGCGACTGCTTCGATGCCGCTCTGGAGGCCGCCCGGATCGCCGTCACGTACCGGACGCCGGTCATCCTGCTGTCCGACGGTTACCTGGCCAACGGGTCCGAGCCGTGGCGCATCCCAGCGGTGGAGGACCTGCCCGTCATCGATCCGGCGTTCGCCACCGAAACCAACCATCAGAACGGCGGCGAACCCGAGTTCTGGCCGTACCTGCGCGACCCCGAGACGTTAGCGCGCCCGTGGGCGGTTCCCGGCACGCCCGGCCTAGAGCACCGGATCGGCGGCATTGAGAAGGCGGACGGATCGGGCAACATCTCCTACGACCCGGAGAACCACGACCGGATGGTGCGCCTGCGCCAGGCGAAGATCGATGGAATTGCCGGCGTACCCGACCTCGAGGTGGAGGATCCGTCCGGGGTGGCGCGCCTGCTCGTCATTGGCTGGGGGTCGACGTATGGCCCGATCGGCGCGGCAGTGCGGCGCGCGCGGGCGGCGGGTCACGATGTCGCCCAGGCCCACTTCCGGCACCTCAACCCACTGCCGGCCAACACCGGCGAAGTTCTTCGCCGATACGAAAAGGTGCTATTACCGGAGATGAACCTCGGCCAGCTCGCCTTGCTGCTTCGGGCGAAGTACCTGGTCGATGTGATCGGATACAACAAGGTTCGCGGACTCCCCTTCAAAGCCGACGAGCTCGCGACCGTAATCAAGGACGTGATCAACGGTGACTGAGACGATCACCCGGCCCAGCCTGCCTGGGCTCCGCGACGTCCCCACGACCGGCAACCCCCAGACGAAAAAGGACTTCACCAGCGATCAGGAGGTCCGCTGGTGCCCGGGTTGCGGCGACTACGCCGTCCTGGCGACGGTCCAGGGGTTCCTTCCCGAGCTGAACCTGCGCCGAGAGAACATCGTGTTCATCTCGGGCATCGGCTGCTCGAGCCGATTCCCGTACTACATGAACACGTACGGGCTGCACTCGATCCACGGCCGCGCGCCGGCGATCGCGACCGGGCTGGCCGCGACCCGCCCGGACCTGTCCGTGTGGGTCGTCACCGGCGACGGGGACGGGCTTTCAATCGGTGGCAACCACCTGATCCACGCCATGCGGCGCAACGTCAACCTGACCATCCTGCTGTTCAACAACAGGATCTACGGGCTGACCAAGGGCCAGTACTCGCCGACATCCGAGATCGGGAAGATCACCAAGTCGACGCCGCTGGGGTCGCTGGACACCCCGTTCAATCCGGTCTCGCTGGCACTCGGCGCCGAAGCGACGTTCGTGGCCCGTACGATCGACTCCGACCGGGCCCACCTGACCGCGGTGCTGCGTGCGGCCGCCGCCCACCGGGGCACCTCGTTCGTGGAGATCTACCAGAACTGCAACATCTTCAACGACGGTGCGTTCGAGATGCTCAAGAGCCCGGACAGCCGCGACGAGGTCTTGATCCGGCTCGAGCACGGGCAACCGATCCGGTTCGGAGCCGACCTGCACTTCGGCGTCCGGCGCAACCCTGAGACCAGCGTGATCGAGGTCTGCAACGGCGACGATCCGGGAGTGCTCACCCACGACGCGCACAACGACGACCCATCGGTGGCGTTCGCGCTGTCGCGGCTCGCCGACCCGGGAACGCTCGCTCGCTCGCCGATCGGCGTCTTCCGGGACGTCGACCGCCCGACCTACGACGACCTGATGTCAGGTCAGCTCCGCGATGCCGCCGAGCAGCAGGGCGAGGGTGATCTAGCCGCGCTGCTCGCCGGCACCGACACCTGGACGATCGACTCCAGGGTTTGACGACTTTTCGAACCTGCCTACAGGTCGTTCGTGTACAGCAGCCGGTTGGGTGTCCCCGACGGGTTGCCGGCGATCACCCCGGTGGTTGAGTTGTTGATCAACCAGGTTCGGATCGTGCTGAATCCGGCGTCGCCGAACGTCGCCTTGTACATCGCAGCGACGCCTGCGACGTGCGGCGCCGCCATCGAGGTTCCGTTGAACGTGGCGGTGCCGTTGCGGGGCGTGGTCGATGTGATCGCTACTCCTGGCGCGTAGAGGTGAGCGCAGGTACCGAAGTTCGAGAACGATGCCCGTGCGTCCGAACTGCTGCTCGCCATCACCGTGGTGGAGTTCGACGCACTCGCCGGGGAGAAGTTGCACGCGTTGGCGTTCGAGTTGCCGGCGGCCGAGACGACGAAGACACCGCGGTTCGCCAGGTTGTTCAACGCGTTGTTCACCGAGGAGTTGAAGCCGCCGCCGAGTGAGAGGTTGGCCACTGCCGGCTTGGTGTGGTTCGCGGCTACCCAGTCCATGCCCGCGATCACCGACGACCAGCTTCCCGAGCCGGAGCAGTTGAGCACCTTGACGCCATACAGGCGGACGTCCTTGGCCACGCCGTACGACTCCGCACCCACCGTGCCGGCCACGTGGGTGCCATGACCGTTGCAGTCCCGGTTCGGTCCGCCGACCGTGTTGACGACCTGGGACGCGCGTCCTTCGAACTCGGTGTGCCCAGCGTCGATCCCGGTGTCGATGATGTACGCGTGCACGTTCGCCGCGGTCGTGTTGAACGTGTACTGGTTGTTCAGCGGCAGAGTCCGCTGGTCGATGCGATCAAGTCCCCACGACGGCGGGTTGACCTGGGTGTCGACGATGGTGGCGACGCCGTCAGGCTCGACCATGGCCACGGCAGGGTCCGCCCGCAACGCCGCAACCTGCCGGGCGTTGAGCGGAGCGGCGAAACCGTTCAGCACTCGTTGGTACCGGTGGGTCGGCGCCACGGAGTGCCGCTGGATGGCGGCGGGGGCGTCGGCGCCGCTTTCCAGAGTCACGATGAACGATCGGGCACCTTGCCCCGCAGGCTCGGCGACTGGACTTGCTTGAGCCGGTATCGGTAAGAGCGTCGCGGCGACCGCCGCGACCATCGCCAGAACGCGTCGGCGTAAGTGGGCCATGGTCAGTCCTTCCTCGCGGGTCGAATGCACGGCTCGGTGCTGAGCCGCCGGCGTGAACCATGCCGGTTGTGAACCATCGCAAGCCGGCATAGTGGCCGCCATTTCAGCGTGACTCGCTATTTACTGTTCGTCAATAGTGGACTGACCTGACGTGATGCGTTGCTTCACGTGCGCGCACTCCCATGAATTCTCCTGCCGGCTGAAGGCGGCGATCAGGTTCCGGCCGTCTCACGTAATGAGCATCGTTGCCACATACTACTGACGCGTCGTTAGGCTCGTTCCGTGAGCGCATCTCGCCTGGGTTTCATCTACGGCGTGGCCGCCTACGGACTGTGGGGATTGTTCCCGCTCTACTGGGGGCTGCTCGAGGAATCCGGCGAGATCGAGGTCCTCGCGCACCGGATCGTGTGGTCGCTCTTGGTCGTCGTCGTTCTGCTCACGGCCGGGCGTAGCTGGTGGCGGGTCCGACGGCTGGCCAAGCGTTCAGTGGCCATGCTCGGCCTGGCCGCAGTGATCATCACGTTCAACTGGGGGACGTATATCTGGGGAGTCGTCAACGGTCACGTGATCGAAACGTCCCTCGGATACTTCATCAACCCGCTGGTCACAGTGGTGATGGGAGTAGTCGTCCTGCGCGAGCGACTTCGTCCCGTCCAGTGGGCAGCGGTCGGGCTCGCGGCAATCGCCGTGCTGATCCTGACGGTCGACTATGGCCGCCCGCCGTGGATCGCGCTCGTCCTCGCGTTCTCGTTCGGTACTTACGGACTCATCAAGAAGAAGGTCAACGTCGGCGCGGTGGAGAGCCTGGGTGTCGAGACTGGCATCCTGCTCGTGCCGGCGGTGGCGTTCCTGGTGATTCTTGAGGTCAACGGGACAGGATCGTTCACCCACACCGGACTCCGAACCGACCTACTCCTCGTCGGCGCCGGTGTGATCACGGCGGTGCCATTGCTGTTCTTCGGCGCCGCCGCGATCCGAGTCCCGCTGACGACGCTCGGACTGCTGCAGTACCTGGCTCCTATCATCCAGTTCGCGCTGGGCGTCATCGTGTTCCGGGAGGCCGTCCCTCCGGTGCGGCTCGTCGGGTTCGCGCTCGTCTGGACGGCGCTCGCGGTCCTCACTGCCGAGACGCTCGCGCATCGCCGGAAGGTGCGCGTGCTGGCCGCTGCGCAGGTGACGCCGGTATCAGCCGCGGCCGAACGGTGATTCGCCGCTCACGTGGTGGCGACCGCAGCTGGTCGTCGGCAGGGTCGCGGTTGGCCGCTTCGGTGCCAGGGCATGGCTGGGCACTGCGGAGTTACGCCGCTCGGTCGACGGCCTGGTCGCAGACGGCCTCGAGTGCCCTGCGCGCAGGGATGTCCGGCAGCGGAGCCAACACCGCGCGAGCCTCATCCGCCCAATGCCGTACCTCGTCGCGGGCCTTGTCCATGGCGGGATGCGCTCGCAGCAACTCGAGCGCCTCGGCATGATCGCCGTCGTCGGTTATGGGACCGGACAGCAACGTCTGAAGTCGCTCGTCGGCGGGATCGGTGGAACGGCGGGCGTACAAGATCGGCAGCGTCGCCACGCCCTCGCGCAGGTCGGTCCCCGGCGTCTTGCCTGACACGATCGACTCGCTGGCGATGTCGAGCAGGTCGTCGGCAAGCTGGAAGGCCATGCCAACCCGCTCGCCGTAACGCGCCAGCACTTCGACGACGTCGGCTGGTGCGCCGGAGTGCAGCGCACCGAGGCGGGCAGAGGTGGCGATCAGGGACGCCGTCTTGTCCGACAGCACCGACAGGTAGTGCGTGACAGGGTCCTCACCTGGCCGCGGGCCGATGGTCTCCCTGAGCTGGCCCTGGACGAGCCGCTCGAACGTCCGGGCCTGGATCCGGACCGACTCGGTGCCGAGGTCAGCGGCGATCTGGGAGGCCCGCGCGAACAGGAAGTCACCTGTCAGGATGGCCACGCTGTTGCCCCAGCGGGCGTTCGCACTTGGAGCACCACGCCTCACCAGCGCCTCGTCCATGACGTCATCGTGGTACAGCGTCGCGACATGGGTGAGCTCGACGACAACGGCCGAGCGCACGACGCCGGGCGCGTCCGGGTCGCCGAACTGGCCGGCCACGAGCGCGAGCATGGGGCGGAACCGCTTGCCGCCGGCGGCCACTAGATGCCGTAGCGCCGGGCCGACCAGCGCATCGTCAGACTTGACCGCCTCGGCCAGTCGCGCCTCGACCTCGTCTAGGCCGGCCCGGACCGACCCCTCAAGGGC
>DATHUM010000355.1:0-8168 GCA_035462225.1 Jiangellaceae bacterium
AGACGTGCACGACAGCCGTGGACCGGCGAGGCGATCGGCCCGGCGGGCGGCATCCGCGCTTCCATCGAAGACATGGCACGGCTTGTGCAGTCCCTACTGAACGGCACCGCACCCGGCATCGCGGCGCTCGAGCCGGTGGACACACTCGCTTGGCGTGGCGTCCGGATGGGAGCGGCATGGATAACGATTGAGGTCCACGGCCGCTCGATCACCTGGCACAACGGCGGAACCGGTGGCTTCCGCTCCTGGCTGGGCCTCGATCGCGACGCCGGCACCGGCGCGGTCGTACTGTCCGGGACCTCAGTCTCGGTAGACCGCGCCGGCTTCCGGCTCTTAGCCGAACTAACCCGCCAGGCGCCCACGGGGCCGTGACAGCTGCCGGCGTGCCGTCAGCGGGGTGGCGGCTCGGCGCCCTGGCGCACCAGTCCGTACGTCACGCCGTCGACGAGAGCTTCCCACGAGGCTTCGATGATGTTCGCGCCGACGCCGACCGTCTCCCAGGAGGTCTTGCCGTCGGTGAACTCAGTGAGGACGCGGGTGATCGCATCGGTGCCGTGGGCGGCGTCGAGGATCCGAACCTTGAAGTCGATCAGCTCGACCTTGTCGATCTCTGGGTAGAGCGTTCCGATGGCCGTCCGCAGTGCATGGTCGAGGGCATTGACTGGCCCGTTTCCTTCACCGGCCACGACGGCCCGCTCTCCTCCGGCCCGGAGCCTGACCGTCGCCTCGGCCGGCGCCGCGCCATCCGGGCTCGACTCGACGATGACCCGCCAGCTCTCTACTTCGAAGTACTGGGGGCGTACCCCGTCGACCTCCTCGCGCAGCAGCAGCTCGAACGAGGCGTCGGCGGCCTCGAAGGTGTAGCCCCGCGCCTCCAAATCCTTGACCCGTCGGGTTACCCGGCCGACGAGTTCACGGTCCTGCGACAGGTCATAGCCCAGCTCGCGGCCTTTCAGCTCGATGCTGGCCCGGCCGGCCATGTCGGACACGAGCATCCGCATGTCGTTGCCCACCGCGGACGGGTCGGCGTGCTGGTACAGGTCCGGGTCGACCTTGATCGCGCTGGCGTGCAAGCCCGCCTTGTGCGTGAACGCGCTGGCGCCGACGTATGGCTGGCGCGAGTACGGGACGATGTTGGTGACCTCGGAGACGGCGTGCGCGATCCGCGTGGCTTCGCGCAACGCGTGGTCTGGCACCACCGTCCGGCCACGCTTGAGCTGCAGGTTCGCCACGACAGAGATGAGGTCGGCGTTGCCGGTGCGCTCGCCGTAGCCGTTGAGCGTGCCCTGCACGTGAGTCGCGCCCGCGTCGACCGCGGCTAGTGAGTTGGCCACCGCGCAGCCGGTGTCGTTGTGGCAGTGGATGCCCAACCGTACGCCGGCCGCATCGGCCACGGCAGAGACGATCTCGCCGACGTCGTCCGGTAGCAGGCCGCCATTGGTGTCGCAGAGCGCGGCGAGTTCGGCCCCCGCGTCGGCGGCGGTCCGGACGACCTCGAGCGCGTAGGCGGGGTCGAGGCGGTAACCGTCGAAGAAATGTTCGGCGTCCAGGAATACCCGCCGGCCGTGCCTGGCGAGGAACGAGACCGTATCCCGGACCATGGCCAGGTTCTCTTCGAGCGTCGTCCGCAGTGCCCGCTCGACGTGCGCGCGATGACTCTTGGCGACCAGTGTCACCACGGGCGTTTCGGCGTCCAGCAGCGCCCGCACCAGGGCGTCGTCCTCCACCCTGACGTTGGCCCGCCGCGTCGCACCGAACGCCGCCAGCTGGGCGTGCTTGAGGTTGAGCTGCGTGCGCGCCTTACCGAAGAACTCGGTGTCCCTGGGGTTGGCACCCGGCCAGCCGCCCTCGATGAACCCGACACCCAGCTCATCGATGTGCTGCGCGATGGCGAGCTTGTCGTGCACCGACAGCGACAGCCCTTCCTGCTGGGCGCCGTCGCGCAGCGTGGTGTCATAGACGTGGAACTGGTCCGAGTTCATCTGGCGGTCCTTTACAACGAAAAAGACCCGTCGCGAGCTGCGAACGGGTCTGCGCGCCTGGCTTGGTGCTGGAGCCTGGCGCGCCTACGTAATGATCATGCAGAAGTACATTGCGCACAACGATGCCATAAGATCGGCTGCTTGTGAGCGCCGAATCCCACATGGTGGACGTCCGGCCGATCACGGACGCCGACGCCGAGATCGTCCGACGGCTGCTGGTCGAGACCTGGGGTTCACCCAAGGTGGCCGGCCACGGCGTGTTGTACGACGCTTCGACCCTGCCCGGCTTGATCGCTTCGCTGGCCGGGCCGCCGGTCGGATTGCTGACCTACCACGCTGACGACATGAGTTGGGAGATCGTCACGATCAGCACGACCGTCCGCGAGCGCGGCATCGGGACGGCGCTTCTACGTGGGGCCGAGCAGACCGCAAGGCGCGAGGGGGCTCGCCGGCTGTGGCTCATCACCACCAACGACAACACCATCGCGCTGCGCTTCTACCAGCGACGCGGCTTCGACCTCGTAACCTTGCACCGCGACGCCGTGACCCGGGCCCGCGCCGAGCTCAAGCCGTCGATTCCGTTGGAAATCGACGGGATCCCGCTGCGCCACGAACTCGAACTCGAGATGCGGCTCGCCTGAGTTCAGCCGGCCCAGATCTCGTCGTCGAGGCTAGGGACGGCCGACAGGTGCCGCTCCCGGTTCGAGTACCTCGGTTCGTACGGCACAGTTCCCCGTGGGGCGGTGCGCCACATCTCGTTGCCAAGAAGCGCGACCATGAATTCCTCCGGAGCGATCTTCAACATGCCCGCCCGCGCCTCCAATGTGGCGTACAGCGGCTCTGGCATGTCGAGCGCGACGTTGCGACGGTGCTCGCGCTCGAGAACATCCGACACGCCCTCGTACAGCAGATTCACCGCCTCGGCCGGAGACACGCCGAGCAGCTCATCCAGCGGAGGCACCGGCTCGGACAGCAGGTTGGGCGCTTCGCTCAGCGCGCTGAGCACGATGCGTCCAAGGTCCTCCCGGGCCGTCCAGTCGACGTATCCGTACCTCTGACGGTCTTCCAATGCGCGGCGGCGGTGCCGGATGAGCACGGCCCGAACCTCCACCGCCCTGGGGTGGTAGCGGTCGACGCCGGACTCGAGCGCTGCCGCCCTCAAATGAGTTCCGGTCCAGGTAAAGGCGAGCAGTCCGCCGTGCGGCACTGCGTCCAGCGTGCCCGCGGGCACCTTCCAGATCTCTTGCCCATACGGGTCCAATTGGACGGTTCCGCCGCCCTCCACGGGAACCTCGCGGAGATCCTTGACCAGCCCGCGCAGCGGTTCGAGTTCTGGGCCGGGCCAAACGTACTGATCGCCGGCCCGATCACCGCTGACTCGGTGCGTGAAGGTCGCGCCGACGAGGATCCGCTGCGCGCAGGTGTACCGGCCGTCCGGCAGTTGCACGAAGGTGGTCCGGTCGCGCATTGCCTGCGTCACGCTGGATGAGGTGCGTGCGGCCGTGACGCCAGCCGCGTAGGCGGCTTGGTAGATCGTCTCCACGGGTGCGGGCCCGTGCTTGCCGAGGTAGTCGGCGCAGAATGCTGCGATGCGGGACATGTGATCAAGCCTGGCGCACCGGATCACATGATCGTTCTACTTATCCACAGCGAGGTGATCGAAGAACCGATCGTCCCGGGAACCCGAGACGGATCTTCCGTTGATCACCAAGGACGCTAGACGATGCGGTGCATCCCGCCGTACACGTCCTCGGCGCGGCCGTACTGGATGTCGAGGAGCGCCTGCCGGATCTCCTTCGTCGTCGGTCCCGGCTCGGTACCCATCGACACCTCGCCACCGTCCCACACCAGCCGGCCGAGCGGGGTGATGACCGCGGCAGTGCCGCACGAGAACACCTCGGTGATCTCGCCCGAAGCGACGCCTTCACGCCATTCGTCGATCGACACCGGGCGTTCCTCCACCTTGTAGCCGAGGTCGCCGGCCAGAGTGATGATCGACGCGCGGGTGATTCCTTCCAGGATCGTTCCGGTCAGATCGGGCGTGGTGATCGATCCGTCGGACCGGACGAAGTAGAGGTTCATCCCGCCGAGTTCCTCGACCCACTTGCGCTCCACGGCGTCGAGGAA
Organism: Jiangellaceae bacterium; assembly: GCA_035462225.1. Taxonomy (GTDB): domain Bacteria; phylum Actinomycetota; class Actinomycetes; order Jiangellales; family Jiangellaceae; genus JASLBX01. Next base: position 4,110 of record DATHUM010000355.1, read on the forward strand.
GCACACCTGGGCGCAGCCGTTCGCGATCGCCTGCTGCTGCGCGACAAGGCTCGCAGCGTAGTTGCCGGCACACTTGGCCGCGCCAGTGCCGCCGGGGGCGGCGCGGGTGTATTCGGTCGACAACCAGATGTCGACGGGCTCCACCCCCGAAGCGAAGTACGCGCCCGCGGGTGAGGCGATCAGGCAGAAGAGCACCTCGTTGGCCGGCCGCACACCGAGGAAGACCTCCGAGGCGAACATGAACGGACGCAGGTACAGGCTTGTCTCGCCGCCGGCCGGCACCCAATCCGCGTCCGTCCGCACCAGCAGATCGATGGCGTCGACGAACGACTCGACCGGAAACTCAGGCAGCGCCATCCGCTTCGCGCTACGCACGAAGCGCGCCCCGTTGGCCTCCGGACGGAACGCCCAGATCGACCCGTCGTCGTGGCGGTAGGCCTTGAGCCCTTCGAAGATGGCCTGTGCGTAGTGCAGGACGGCGGTCGCCGGATCGATCGACAACGGCGCGTACGGGCGGAGGCCGGCGTCGTGCCAGCCGATCTCGGGCTTCCAGGTCGCGGTGACCATGTGGTCGGTGAACGACGTCCCGAAGCCCGGACTGGCCAGGATCTCGGCCCGGCGTTGCGCGTCTACGCGGTTCTGCGACAGGGTGGTCGAGAACTCGAACTTGCGCGCGGTTGCCGTAGCCATGCTGACCTCTCAGGTGTCTGAATGCGGTCCCGAAACTACTAGGACGTCCAATCAGAACGCTACCGCCCACTGCGCCGGACGTAAACGCAAGGGCGGCCCGCCGGCCCGCCCTGGAAGTCAGCTGAGGCGGGCGGCGAGCGCGTCGCCTACTCGTACCGTCGAACGCTCGGCGTCGCCCCGGGTCGCCAGATCCACGGCCACCGCATCCTCGACGCGGCGGGCTTCGGCCTCGAACCCGAGGTGTTCCAGCAGCAACGCCACGGACAGTACGGTCGCGGTCGGGTCTGCGATGCCCTGACCCGCGATATCCGGAGCCGAACCGTGTACCGGTTCGAACATCGACGGCGTCGTCCGGTCGGGGTTGATGTTGCCACTGGCCGCCAGCCCGATGCCACCGGTGATCGCCGCCGCCAGGTCGGTGATGATGTCGCCGAACAGGTTGTCGGTGACGATGACGTCGAACCGGGCCGGGTCGTTGACCAGAAAGATCGTGGCGGCGTCGACGTGCAGGTAGTCCACGGTCACATCCGGGTACTCGGTGCCGACGGCCTCGACCGTGCGCCGCCAGAGGTGACCGGCATGGACCAGCACGTTGTGCTTGTGCACATAGGTCAGCTTCTTGCGCGGCCGGGCCGAGGCCTTAGCGAATGCATACCGCACAACCCGCTCGACGCCGAATGCGGTATTGACGCTCACCTCGTTGGCGACTTCCTGTCGGGTGCCCGCGCGGAGCGATCCGCCGTTGCCGACGTACGGCCCCTCGGTGCCCTCGCGAACCACGACGAAGTCGATATCGCCGGGATCGCGCAAGGGGGACGAGACCCCTGGATAGAGCTTGGACGGCCGCAGGTTGACGTAGTGGTCGAAGCCGAACCGCAGCTTGAGCAGCAGGCCCCGCTCGAGCACGCCACTGGGCACGCCGGGATCACCGACCGCGCCGAGCAAGATGGCGTCGTAACCCTGAAGCTCCTGGTAGACCGAGTCCGGGAGGGCTTCACCGGTGGCGTGCCAGCGGCGGGCCCCGAGGTCGTAACGGGTCGTCTCGGCCTTCGCGTCCGTGCCGGCAAGGGCGGCGTCGAGCACCTTCAGGCCCTCGGCGATCACTTCGGGGCCGATGCCGTCGCCAGGAATGACGGCCAGTCTGATGCTGCGGCTCATGCGGGCCACCGTACGGGGGTGTCCCGCATCGTGACTGGGACGTCCCACGATTTGGACGCCGCCGGCCGGCCGCACCGTGAAAGGCCGGGGGTCCGCACCTCCCCTGCGGGCGCGGACCCCCGATGTGTGAAGGAACGCATCATGCGGCTATGCGGTTCAGTGGCCCGTCTCGCCGCCGTTGTCGCGGCGGTCCATGGCCTCCTGCAACGCGTGCCGAGCGTTCTGCTCTGCTTCAGTCATTGCTCTTGCTCCGTAGAAGTTCCGGACAGATGTCGGACGAGAAACTCGAGTCGCCAGAACTCACAGAACACTTGTGGTGCGGAGCTAGGTCCGGCGGTTGGTCCCGGATCGCGGGTTGTCCTCGTCTATTGGCGGTCGGCTCGGCGTTTGGCAACGCCGGACTCCGCGACGAGGCGCCGGCCTTAGCGGACCTCGTCGCGGCGGCTAAGAATTCGTACCGTCCACGACATGACTCGGCCGACACTACTCCTTGGACGTCCAACTGTCTCGTGAACCAGACAGTAGTCTCGAATACCGAGACTACTGCCACGTTCTCGTAACGAGGCGCGAGGCGCGTTGCGACCGGCCGTTCGATCACGTTCGGCAGGCGGCCCAACGTACCTACACGGTCGCGGCCCTGTAGGTACGTCGCTAACACTGGTGGGCGGCCCACCCGAACCCTGGGCACAGGCGTGCTCCGAGCGCGTCAGTCGGCGAGATCGACCGTGCGGCCCCACTCGGCGCCGATCTCGGCCACGATCTCGTCCATGACCTGCGGGGGTACCGCCTGGTCGACGGTCATGGCAACGAGCGCGTGCCCGCCTTTGACGTCGCGGCTGACCTGCATGCCGGCGATGTTGACCCCGGCCTCGCCGAGCAGCCGCCCGACCGTTCCGACCACGCCCGGGCGGTCCTGGTATCGCCAGAACGCCATGTGCTCGCTCGGCTGGACCTCGATGTCGAAGCCCAGCACCTCGACCAGCTTCTCGACGTCCTTGGTGCCGAACAGCGTCCCGGACACCGAGACGACGCGCCCGTCGGCGAGCACGCCGCGCACCGTGATGAGGTTGCGGAAGTCGGGCGACTCCTCCGAGGTCAGCAGCCTTATCTCGACACCGCGGTCGGCCGCGATGACCGGAGCATTGACATACGACACCGGATCTTCGACGACGTCGGCGAACACGCCCTTGAGCGCAGCCAGCTCGAGGATCTTCTCATCGTGCTCGACGATCTCGCCCCGGACCTCGACGTCGAGCTGGGTCGCACCCTCACCGGCCAGCGCCGTGAAGATCCGGCCCAGCTTCTCCGCGAGCGGTATGCCAGGGCGGACGTCTTCGGCTATCGCCCCACCCTTGACGTTCACCGCGTCGGGCACGAGCTCACCGGCCAGCGCGAGCCGGACCGATCTCGCGACCGAAATCCCTGCCCGCTCCTGAGCCTCCGCTGTCGACGCCCCGAGGTGCGGGGTGACGACCACCGACTCGAACTCGAACAGCGGCGAATCCGTACACGGCTCCGAGGCGAACACGTCGATGCCGGCACCGGCGACGCGGCCTTCCTTGAGGGCCACGGACAACGCGTGCTCATCGACGATGCCGCCACGCGCCGCGTTGATGATGCGTACCGTCGGCTTGACCTTGCCGAGCGCCTGCTCACCGATCAACCCGATGGTCTCCGGAGTCTTGGGCAAGTGAACCGAGATGAAATCACTCTGTTCGAGCAACTCGTCGAGCGTCACGCTGCGCACGCCCATCTGTGCCGCCCGGGCCGCGGAGACGAACGGGTCGTACGCGATGACGGTCATGCCGAACGATGACAGTCGCTGGGCCACGAGCGCGCCGATGCGGCCCAGGCCCACGATGCCGGCCACCTTCTCGTACAACTCCGTGCCCGTGTACTTCGAGCGCTTCCACTCCCCCGCCTTGAGCGAGGTATTGGCCGGCGCGATGTTGCGGGCGGTCGCCAGGAGCAGACCCACGGCGAGTTCGGCGGCGCTGACGATATTGGACGTCGGAGCGTTGACGACCATGACACCGGCCTGAGTCGCCGCCTTGACATCGACGTTATCCAGACCTACGCCCGCGCGGGCGATGACCTTCAGGCGCGGCGCCGCCGCAATGGCCTCGGCGTCGACCTGGGTGGCACTGCGCACCAGAATGGCGTCGGCTGCGCCGATGGCGGAGATCAGCGACGATCGGTCGGCGCCGTCGC
>DATHUM010000356.1:0-3499 GCA_035462225.1 Jiangellaceae bacterium
CGAACTGGAAGCCCCGGGTGTCGCCACCGACCTTCGGTTCGCCCTGGAGTTGTCGCTCGCGCGCGAGATGGTCGCCCGGCAGGACGCCGTCATGAGCTCCGCGTACGCGACCAGCGTGATGACCCAGGCGCAGTTCGTCGCGCTCGTCGAGTCGATCCAGGCCGGCCAGGCGCTGCTATGGACGGGAATCGACGATCTGCGGCCCGGCGCCAACGCGGAGTACCGCGACATCATCGCAAGTTCGTCGCACCAGTCCCTGCGCGCCTTCCAGGACGAGCTCACCGAGGGGCGAGCCGGCTACCTCATCGTCCTGACGATCCCCGAGATCGAGTGGGCCGCGGTGGCCATGGACGTCCAGCAGGAACTGGCCGTGGGTGAAGCACGGGTGAGCACCATCGCGGCCGAAGAGGCCGGGCTGTTCGGGTTCGACGTGCTCGGGAGCTCCGGTCTCGCCGTGATTCTCGGCCTCGTCGGCGTTGTGCTCGCGCTGCTCGTCTCAGTTCTGGTGGGCCGTGGTCTGGTGGTCGATCTGGCCGGCCTCCACAGCAGGGCCATGGACCTGGCCACCCGCAAGCTTCCGGCGACGCTCCGCAAGCTGAACTCCGGACGGAAGGTCGAACTCGAAACCGAAGCGCCGATCGTCTCGTACGGCGACGACGAGGTCAGCCAGGTCGCCGAAGCACTCGGCGTGGTTCACCGGGCCGCGGTTCACGCCGCCATCGAACGCTCGGACGTACTCAGAGGTATCTCCGGGGTCTACGTCTTCCTGGCCCGCCGGAGCCAGGTGCTGCTGCATCGGCAGCTCGCCCTGCTGGACACCATGGAGCGCCGCACCGACGACGCCGACCAGCTCGAAGACCTGTTCCGGCTCGACCACCTGACCACTCGGATGCGCCGGCTCACCGAGAGCCTGGTCATCCTCTCTGGGATGACGCCGGCGCGCCGGTGGAGCAAGCCGGTGGCCGTCATGGATGTCGTTCGCGCGGCGGTGGCCGAGGTGGAGGACTTCACACGGGTCGAGGTCATGCAATTGCCGCACGTTCGGGTCGCCGGCGCAGCGGTCGCTGACATGATCCACCTGACCGCCGAGCTCGTCGAGAACGCCGTCGTCTTCTCGCCACCGCACACCAAGGCGCTCGTGCGCGGCGAGCTGGTCGGCGCCGGCATGGCGTTGGAAATCGAGGACCGCGGTCTCGGGATGAGCCCGGAGGCGATGGACCAGGCGAACCGGCGAATCAAGGACACCGACCAGATCGACCTGCTCGAAGCAGACCAACTCGGACTGTTCGTCGTCAACCGCCTGGCGCAGCGCCACAACATCGACGTGACCCTGCGGCGCTCGCCCTACGGTGGGGTAACGGCGATCTTGCTGATCCCCGAGGAGTTGCTGGAAAAGCCCGGCGAGCTCGAAGGCCACCCGTCGGACGAGGTTCAGGTGGCTGAAGAACCGGCACCTCCGTACCGCCAGCTGACCACGGTCGGGACGAGGTTCGCGGTCTCCGGCGATGCGACGGGACCACGACCGTCGCCGACCGAGCCCGCCGGCCGGTTCGCGCATGTCATGCCCGCGCCGTCGCGGGCCGAGGGCCGCCCCGAGGGCATAGACGAGCTCCCGCGCCGCGTCAGGCTGACGAACCTCTCCCCGGAACTACGCCGGCCACCGAACGTGGCGGCAGGCAGCGCGGAACAGAAGGAGACTCGCACTCCGGAAGAGGCCAGGGCGACGTTCACCGCACTACGGAACGGCTGGCTACGCGGACAGTCGGACAATCTCGATAACTCGTGGCAAGGGAGACAAGATCGATGACGGAGTCGATGCAGCCGGCCGTCGAGCTCACCTGGTTGCTCAACGATCTCGTGAACCGGGTGGCGGAGATCGAGCATGCCCTCGTGCTCTCCGGAGACGGGTTGCCGGTAGGCGCATCGGACCAGCTCACACGAGAGGACCGGGAACGCTTCGCCGCTCTCGCCTCCGGCATCCACAGCCTGGCCAAGGGCACGGGCGACCATTTCGCCGCGGGTTCGGTCGTCCAGACCATGGTCGAGCTCGAGGGCGGATTCGTCTTCGTCGTCGCGGCCGGCGATCGCTCGTGTCTCAGCGTGTTCTGTGGCGCCACCGCAGACATCGGCGTGGTGGCCTACGAGATGGCCAGGTTGGTCAAGCAGGTCCGCGAGCACCTTCACGTTCCGTCGCGACCACAGTCGCTGAGCGGCGCGTGGGCACAGGAGTGACACGGGTCGATGCCTGACCAGATTCAGGAGTGGTACGACGACGAGGCCGGGCCTCTGGTCCGGTTGTTCGCGATGACCGCCGGACGCGCCAAGAGCACTGGCGAAACGTTCGACCTGATGGCAACCGTCCAGGCCAATCCGGCCGCTCGGGACGGGCCGATGCTGTCCCCCGAGCAGCAGACCCTGCTTGATCTTTGCCGGCTTCAGCCCCAGACCGTCGCCGACATCGCCTCCGAATCCAACCTTCCGGTGGGCGTGGTGCGGGTCCTGCTCGGAGATCTCTTGGCCGGGGGGCGAATCCTGGTCAACCGTCCCCTCCCACCCAGCAAGGTCCCAGACCAGCGCATCCTCAGGGAAGTAATCAATGGCCTTCGCGCGCTCTAACACTGCCACCGACGGTGCCGATACGTTCGTGGCGTTGAAGATCCTCATTGCCGGAGGTTTCGGCGTCGGTAAGACGACACTCGTCGGGTCCGTGAGCGAGATCAGACCGCTCCACACCGAGGAGATGCTGACCGGGCCGGGAAATGTCATCGACAATCTGGACGGTGTCGAACGCAAGACCACGACAACGGTGGCCATGGACTTCGGCCGGATCACCATCCGCAACGGCCTGTGCCTCTACCTGTTCGGTACACCCGGCCAGGATCGCTTCTGGTTCATGTGGGACGAGCTCAGCGAAGGCGCCCTGGGCGCCGTGGTCCTCGCCGATACCCGGCGGCTGCAGGACTGCTTCCCCGCCGTGGACTACTTCGAGCACCGCAGTATCCCGTTCATCGTGGCGGTCAACTGCTTCGACGGCGCGCGGCGACACGATCCCACGGACATAAGTCGCGCCCTGGACCTGGTCGGAGGCACGCCGGTCGTCATGTGCGACGCCCGTCACCGGGAGTCGTCGAAGAACGTACTGATCACGCTCGTGCAGCACGTCAGCCAGCTGCACTCCAACGGCTCGGACGTGCAGTCCAGAATGCCGAGCAATGTCAAGTAGGCCGGCGCCGTCAGGACTGCGGTAGCAACAGCAGTTTGCCCGTCGTCCGCCGTGCCTCCAGGTCCTCGTGCGCCTGCCGGGCATCCGAGAGGCCGTAACGCGCGCCGATATGGACGTTCAGCTCTCCCTCGCCCACCCAGCGCAACAGATCCGTGGTGCGGGCCAGCAACTCGTTCCGGTCCCTCATGTGGTGGGCGATCATGGGACGGGTGACGAACAGCGACGCCCGGCCAAGCGCCTTCAACGGGTCGAACGGCGGGACCGGCCCGCTCGAGG
>DATHUM010000357.1:0-2348 GCA_035462225.1 Jiangellaceae bacterium
GACACGCCGAAATGTCGTGCTTCGCTGTACGGTCGCCGCCCACCGTGACCGGCGTGTCGCCCCACTTTTGCATGATCAACGGCATTAGGTGCGAGCGAGGTCGGCCGCGCCGACGATCCCGGCGTCGTTGCGCAGCGTCGCCACCCTGATCTCCGCCTCCGGACGGTATCCCTTGCCGGTCACGTTGGCCGAGTACGCCTGCCGGGCGGGGTCGAGCAGCAGAGCTCCGGCTGCGGACACGCCGCCGCCGATCACGAACACCGCCGGATCGAGCAGGGCGGTCAGCGACGCCAGCGCCTCCCCCAGCCACCGGCCGAGTTCGGCCAGCAACGACAGCGCCATCTCATCGCCCTCCGTAGCCGCTTTCGTGACCATCGGGCCGGTGATCATCATGGGGTCGCCGCCGGCCGGTTCCAGCAGCTTGCCGGCCGCCCGGGGGTTCGACGTCGCCGCCGATCGCGCCTCGCGGACCAGTGCGCTCCCGCTCGCGTACTGCTCCAGGCAACCGCGGTTCCCGCAGCCGCACAGGTGCCCGCCCGGGACGACGCGCATGTGGCCGATCTCCGCACCAATGCCGTGCGCGCCTCTGTAGAGGGCGCCCGCCAGCACCAGCCCACCGCCGACTCCGGTGCCGAGGGTCACACAGACCATGTCGTCGACGTCCTCGGCCGCACCGAACCGGAACTCGGCCCACGCCGCGGCGTTGGCGTCGTTCTCCACCACCGACGGCAGACCGGTCGCCGCCGTCACGTGGTCGCGGACCGGGACGTCGCGCCAGGCCAGATTGGGCGCGAACAGCGCCGTCGATCGTTGAGCGTCGACGAAACCGGCTGTTCCGACTCCGACCGCCGCCACGTCATGCCTATCAGCGAGCTCCCGCACCACCGCAACGATCTCGTCGACCGTCGCGGCCGGATCGGTGAACGGCGTGTCGCGCCGGGTGTAAGAAATGATCTTTCCGGAGTCGTCGACCACTCCCGCGGCGATCTTCGTACCCCCGACGTCGACGCCGATGGCGAGTGCCACCTCAGCTCTCCACCCGCTTCTTCAACTCCTTGAGAGCCGTGTCGATGATCACTTTCTCGGCTTTGCGTTTCATCAGGCCGAGCAGCGGGATGGCGATCTCGACGCTGAGCTGATACGTGACCTCTGTGCTGTTCTCACCCGAGGGCACCAGGCGGTACGACCCGTCCATCGCCTTGAGCAGCCCGCCATCCACCAGGGTCCAGCGCACCTCGGTGTCGTCGTCCCATTCGTACGACAACGTGTAGGTGTCCTTGATCGCACCCGCGTCCAGGACGAACCGCGCTTCCGCCGGTCGTTCGGCCTCGTCGTCGTACACCGTGAGGATCTCGACCTGCTTGACCGAGGCAGTCCATTCCGGGTAGGCCTCGAGGTCGGCGATCACCGCCATCACCTCGGCCGGTGGGGCATCGATGGAGATAGTCGAAGTCGTTTGCTCGGCCATGGCTCGTCCCTCGTCGCCAGCGTCATGTCACCGCCAATGGTGGCGAAGCGACCCTATCGGTCCTGATAGGCGCGCGGCGCGCCGCATGGCCGATCCCGCTCGAACTCGTCCTTCAGGGCGTGGATCCGCCGCTTGTAGCCGTGCACCAAGGACTCGCGGAGCCGCGGTATCCGGCGAGGTGGCATGGGGTGCGCCGGATCGGCCCGCAGGAACCAGTGGACGATTACCCCGTCCCGCCACGGCTCCAGCCAGATCTCTGCCGAACCGTTCATCGCGCCGCCCACCGTCCACTGGATCCCCTTGCTCCCCCTGTCGCGGGCGATGCTGAGGGAGAGTTCGGGCCACCACTCGCGCCACAGGGCCGGGTCGGCGAACCTGGCCGCCAGCTCGGCCGCACCGGCGACGACGAACGACTCGTCGATGATGTCGATCGCCGGCGCCATGGCAACACCCTAACGAGCCGGAAGATCGGCGCGATGCCGCCGTGTTGCGGCAGACTGGCTGCATGCGGAGCGGCCGGCTGCCGGGACGGGCCGAGACGTGAGCGCGATGGGACCCCACCCGTTCGACGAACGGCACTGGCGAGCCGTTGCCGTGGCGCGCCCGGGTCTGCTCGCGCTCGTGGTGGCCCTGACCGCCGCCGCACGCGACGACATCAGCAACCCGTGGTGGCTCGTCGCTCTCGCGCTCGTGGCGATCACGGCGGGTCTCACGCAGCGCGCACTCCCGCACGCATGGCCCCAAGCGACGGCAGAAATGGCCGCCGCCGCGGTCATCGTCGGGTTGGGCATGCCCGACTCGCACCTGGGACTGCCGTACCTACTGGTGCCGGCGTTCGCCGGCGGTCTCGCGGCCAGTGTCAGCGGTGCTGTGCTGGGTA
>DATHUM010000358.1:0-2808 GCA_035462225.1 Jiangellaceae bacterium
CCGAGGCCGCGGCCGCCCGCCGGCGGCGCCGGCGGCTCCTGCTCACCGCGGTTGCCGGGGTGGCAGCGCTGGCGATAGCCGCTGGGGTGGCGGTCGTCCAATGGCGGAACTCAGAGCAGGAGGCACGCATTGCGACGGGGCGCGAGCTCGCCGCCGCCTCGGTGGCGAATCTGACGATGGACCCGGAGCGCAGCATCCTGCTCGCCCTCGAGGCGGTTCACGCCACTCGAGAAGCCGACGGGCTCGTCCTGCCCGAGGCCGAAGAGGCGCTGCACCGCGCGGTGAAGGCCAACCGGCTTGTGCTGACCATTCCGCAGGGCGGCATGGGCATATCGGTCAGCCCGGACGGCACGCAGCTCGCGGTCGGTGCGTTCGACGGCGTGACGACAGTGCACGAGACCGAAACCGGGAATGAGCGGCTGGCCCTCGACGGGCCGGGAAGGGACCCCGTCGCCGCGTTCAGCCCCGACGGCAGGCTCATCGCGACCACCCACGACGACGGGACGTTGCGGCTCTGGGACGCCGCAACTGGCGACCAGGTCCAGCTCATTCAAGCCCAAGCCGGGTTCGCGACCCACCCGGCATTCAGTCCCGACACGCGGCGGGTTGCCACGGCCGGTGCGGACGCCACGCTGCGGGTCTGGGATGTCGCCACCGGTGCCGAGGTCCTGGCCGTCACCGCCGACGGCGAGGCGATGTCCAGCCCGGTATACAGCCCCGACGGCTCCGGCCTGGCCGCCGTCGCCGGATCGACAGTGCAGATCTGGAGCGCCACCTCAGGTGACCCGATCGCATCTCTGGAACAGCCTGGACTGCCGCTGGCACGGATCGCGTTCAGCCCCGACGGCACACACCTGATCACTGCCGGCGCGGACGGGACGGCCCGGCTATGGGAGGTGGAGTCGGGCACCCGGATTCAGACTCTGGCCGGCCCCGCTCCGCTGTGGGCCGTGGCGTTCAGCTCCGACGGGCGGCGGGTGGCAACCGGCGGCAGCGACGCCGTTGCCCGGGTCTGGGACGTCGAAACCGGTCGCCAGTTGCTGGCCCTCGCCGGTCATTCGGTCGGCATCCGCGACGTGGCCTTCAGCCCGGACGGTGCGAGGCTCGTGACGACGGCATTCGACAACAGCACCCGGATATGGGATGTCAGTGCGGCCGGCGGGCGCGACCTGTTCACGGTCGACGGGGTGCGGGGAATCTTCGCCGGTGTCGAGTTCAGCCCCGACGGGGATTGGTTCGCCGCGCCGGCGGATCCGGCCGGCGTGACCGTCTGGGACGCCGCCACGGGCAGGACGGTCACGGAGCTGACCGGCCACGACTCACCGCTCACCACCGTCACGTTCAGTCCGGACGGCGCCCTGCTTGCCGGCACGTCCGAGGCGTCACCCACCCAGCCGGTCTGGGACGTCGGATCCGGCGAGCTGCTGTTCAGCCTCACCGGGCACGAAGGCTCAGCTCGCAGCATCGCCTTCAGTCCGGACGGTCGAAGGCTCGCGAGCGGCGGCAACGACGGCACCGTCTGGATCTGGGACGCCGCTACCGGCGCCCCACACACCAGCCTGGCCCTATCGGCCGCGGCGCTGGACGTCGCGTTCAGTCTCGACGGACGGTACTTGGCAGCGGGACAGGACGACGGCCGAGTGGCCGTATGGGACGCGAGTTCGCTGCAGCATGTCCGCACGCTCGAGACCGAGCAGGGACCGGTCGAGGGAGTCACGTTCGGCCCCAGCGGCCGCGTCTACACGGCGGGCACCGACGGCAGCGCCAGGATATGGGATCTGGACACGGGCACCGAGCTGACATCCCTGCGCGGGCACGACGTCGTGGTCAGCCAGGTGGCGGTGAATTCGGACGAGAGCATGGCGGCGACGACCAGCGACGACGGAACCACGAAGCTCTGGGACCTGGACACCGGCCAGGAGCTGTTCACCCTGTACGGGCACGACATGCTGGTGTACGGCGTCGACTTCAGCCCGGACGACCGGCTGCTGGCCACCGCCAGCCCGGACGGCACCGTGGCCGTGCACCTGTTGCCCATCGACGAGTTCGTGGACGTAGCGCGCAGCCGGGTAACCCGGTCGCTTACCACCGACGAGTGCCGGCAGTACCTGCATGTCCCCCGCTGCCCGCAGGATTGAGCCTCGATCGGCCAGCTCACGTCTCGTGGTCGACGGCGAGGGTCCGCAGCCGACGGGCCTCGGCCGCGCGCGTCGCCAGCTGCTCGTCGGGCGGGTACCCGACCTCTTCGAGGGTCAACCCGTGTGGGGACACGACCGAAACGGCCGAATCACGGGCCCGCCCGGCCAGTACCCGCGCCGGCCAATCGATGGGGCGCCGTCCGTCGCCGACGGTCAGCAGCGCACCCACCATGGCCCGTACCTGGTTGTGGCAGAACGCGTCGGCCTGCACGGTGGCGACGGCCAGCCCACCTTCGGCACGATCCCAGTGCAGCGTCGTGAGGGTGCGTATTGTCGTCGCCCCCTCGCGGGCCCGGCAGAACGCAGCGAAGTCGTGCTCACCTATCAGGCCGGCGGCCGCGGCGTTCATCGCGGCCAGATCGAGGCGCCGCGGATGCCAGAGGACGCACGCGCGACGCAGCGGGTCGACGCCCGCCGGAGAGTCGCCGACCCGGTACGCATAACGCCGCCAGATGGCCGAGAACCGGGCATCGAATCCCGCCGGAGCCTGCTCGGCCGAGAAGACCCGGACGTCTGGTGGGAGCACCCCGGCGAGCCGGCGAATCAGAGCGGCTCCGGGCATGCGACCGGACCGTCCCGGCGCGTCCTTCCAGGCGGTCTCGGGAACGTC
>DATHUM010000359.1:0-6470 GCA_035462225.1 Jiangellaceae bacterium
GGTTACTGACAGATCGGGCAAATCCACTACGCGGTCAGATGGCCGCCCGCGGTTCATAGACTCCCCAGACCTCGCGGAGAGCGTCGCAAACCTCCCCGACCGTGGCCCGCGCCGCCAGCGCGTCGCGCATCGGGCCGAGAACGTTGTCCTGACCCGATGCCGCGGCTCGCAGCGTGTCGAGGGTGCGGGCGACCTGGCCGGCGTCGCGGTCGGCCCGCAGCTGTTCGAGCCGCTTGACCTGAGCCTCCTCGATGGCCGGGTCGACCTTCAGCGGCTCGTACGGCTCGCCGCCGTCTTCGGTGTACTTGTTGACCCCGACGACCGTCCGGTCTCCTCCGTCGATCTCGCGGGCGATCTGGTAGGCCGACTGCTCGATCTCGTTCTTCTGGAAGCCGCGCTCGATGGCGGCGACCGCCCCGCCGAGGTCTTCGACGCGCTGCATCAGTTCCCAGACGGCGCCCTCCAGGTCGTCGGTCAGCGACTCGACGACGTACGAGCCGGCGAACGGGTCGACGGTCTTGGTGACGTCCGTCTCGTACGCCAGCACCTGCTGCGTACGCAATGCCAGCCGGGCCGCCTTCTCCGTCGGCAGCGCGATCGCCTCGTCGTACGCGTTGGTGTGCAGCGACTGGGTGCCGCCCAGAACGGCACCCAGTGCCTGGACGGCCACCCGGATCAGGTTGACCTCCGGCTGCTGCGCGGTGAGCTGCACGCCAGCGGTCTGGGTGTGGAACCGCAGCATGTGCGACTTCGGATCCTTCGCCCCGAACTCAGCACGCATCAGGTGCGCCCAGATACGGCGGGCGGCACGGAACTTGGCCACCTCTTCCAGCAGGGTCGTGCGCGCGACGAAGAAGAATGACAGCCGCGGCGCGAACTCGTCGACGCCCAGCCCCGCCGACAGCGCCGCCCGGACGTATTCGCGCGCGTTGGCCAGCGTGAACGCCACCTCTTGCACGGGGGTGGCTCCGGCCTCGGCCATGTGGTAGCCCGAGATCGAGATCATGTTGTACCGGGAAAGCTCACGGCGGCAGTAAGCGAAGATGTCGCTGGTCAGGCGCAGCGACGCGGCCGGCGGGTAGATGTAGGTGCCGCGGGCGATGTACTCCTTGAGCACGTCGTTCTGCACTGTGCCGGTGAGTGCGTCGGCGGGCACCCCATGCTCGGCAGCCACCAGCTGGTAGAGCAACAGCAGCACGGCGGCCGGCGCGTTTATCGTCATCGATGTCGACACCCGGTCCAGCGGGATGCCGTCGAACAACAACCGCATGTCCTCGACCGAGTCGATCGCCACCCCCACCTTGCCCACTTCACCATGCGCCACCGGAGCGTCGGAGTCGTAGCCCATCTGGGTCGGCAGGTCGAACGCGACGGACAGCCCGCCGGTGCCGGCCGCGACAAGCTGGTGATACCGCCGGTTCGATTCCGCGGCCGTCCCGAAGCCCGCGTACTGGCGCATCGTCCAGGGCCGTCCGGTGTACATGCTCGAGTGGACGCCACGCGTATAGGGAAAATCGCCCGGCTCGCCGAGCTTGCTCGCCGGGTCCCAGCCCGCAAGGTCGTCCGGACCGTACACGGGACGGAACGGCCGGCCGGACTCGGTCGATGTCCTCATGCCAGCAACGGTAACCCCCGGCCTTCGCGCGATCACGTCGGCCGGTCGAGCCATGGCTGCTCGGGCTAGGTCACTGCACCGGGTGGACGGACGTCTGACCGGCCGCGCGCACCACGATGTACCGTTCTCCCCGCACGTGCCGCCCCTTGATCGGCAGGAAGTTCCGGCCCCGGGCAAGTGGGCCTCGGTGGATACTCGCCTCGTGAGCGCGGTACATCAGGTCGAGGCGATGCATCACCACGGTCGCCTCGGCCGCTCGGCGCATCATGACGACGACCCGCTGGTAGGGCACCTCGAGGTGCGCGCCGCCGACCACTCGCGCGTCCCTGCTCGGCGTCGTCAGGGCCTCTTCGACCTGCGCCACCAGCAGCGGCGTGATCGGGGCGAGACCCTGCACGAGCTGCAGGCGCGGGTTCCTCGCCCGCAAGGATCGGTACAGCTCGTCCCGCTGCGCCGGTTTCATGGCGCGCCCGACCGCCAGCACGTCGACGGTCACGCCGTCGATCTTGCGAGCCCGGTCGAGATCGGTTTCCTCGCGGACGGACAGACCCAACCGGGTCAGGGCGTCGGCGAGATGGTCCAGGACGCGGGCACGCTTGCCGACAAGCAGCACGCGGCCGTCGAGTGAGAAGTCAGCCGTCACAAGACGATCTTCGACGTAACCCCGGAGTACTGCAGTGGTCGATCTCGCATGTTGAGACGGTGTGGTGAACCACGCCGCGTCGACCCGCGACCTTTCGTCCGCTGATCACCGAATCGTCGCCTGACTTGATCGCCGCCTACGGCAGCAAGGCCGCAAGGACGACCAAGATCGGGACGGTGGCCGCCTGGGCCTGGAGCCAGCGCCGTCCGGTCGGCACCACCGCCGCTGCCTCGGCGCGGGCGCCGGCTGGAATGATCTCGGCGAGCCCGGCCAGTACGTGCACCGAGTGCAGCAGCGCAGCGACCACTACGAACCACACCGTGAAGCCGATGTCACCGGACAGCAGCAGGAACATCGCCACTACACACGCGGCCGCCGGTGCCGGCGATGCCGGGAAGGCCGCCACGACGGCCGCGACCACGGCGAAAGCGGCGATCACCAGCGGATGCGGTCGGTATCCGGCTCCCACCAGCGCGGCCAGCAGCAGTGCGGCGGAACCGAGCCCGAGAAGAGCTCGCACGTCACGACCGGAAATAACGCGACCACCCGCCGTGGAGTTCATGCCGACCTCCGCAGCCGCTGCCGCCGCCGCATGAGCAGTCCGATCAAACCCGGGTCCCACTTGGTCACCAGCACGCCGCGCCGGGCGAGTGCGGCGAGCCGCTGCGTGCGCTAGGCCAGGACGAGCCGCGCCGCCGCCAGCTCGGCGCGATCGGTGGGCATCCTCAGGGCGCCGGGCAGCACGTCGATCGCCAGCACGTCACGATGAGTCCGGG
Source organism: Jiangellaceae bacterium (assembly GCA_035462225.1). Lineage (GTDB taxonomy): Bacteria > Actinomycetota > Actinomycetes > Jiangellales > Jiangellaceae > JASLBX01. The sequence goes on from DATHUM010000359.1 coordinate 3,035, forward strand.
CCAGCGTCCCCACGAGTGGATCGATCTGGTCGTCGATGTAGGGCGACAACACGACCACGGCCGCGCCCCGGGGCACCGAACCTTCGTCGAACCTGCGGCGGCGCAGCTGAGCATCCGGAACGATGCCGGCCAGGTGCCACCGGATCCGCATCAGCTGGCGCACCCCCGTGCCGGGCTGGACTCCTCGGTACGGCACCGCCAGGTCGACCAGGCCGACTCGGTCGCCGAGCCGCAGGTACGACGCGGCCAGCGTGGTCGCGGCACCGATGGCGACACCTAGGCTGCCACCCTGGCCCACCCCGCTCGACCGGTCGTGCCAGCTCATCACATCGGGAGTCAGGTCGTAGCGGGTATCGAGGCAGATCACCAGGTCGGCGTCGGCGTCGATCGCCGTGTGCCTGACGTGCAGCACACCCCGGCGCGCGCTCACCCGCCAGTCGATGCGCTTGACTCGGTCACCGGGCCGGAACTCCCTCACGTCGAGCAACGCCGACCCGTCACCGGGGCGGCGGGTGCGGTGTGCGCCAACCTGCCCGGCAGAGCGCGCGGGGAGTTCCGGGACGTCGACGGTTCGGGTGGGTGGCAGGATGCGCACCGGTGCCGTATGCGCGATGACGACCGGCGTTGCGAAGAGCCCGTCCGCCGTAGCGACCCTTACGCCGGCCGCTCCGTAGTCGCGCATCCCCCAGCTCGAGGTGTCGACCGCCATGGTCAGCTGCTGGTCGGGTGGATCAGCAGCGAGGACCACATACGGCGCGCCCGGCGGGCCGATGCCATGCGGCAGTCGCAGGACGACGATCTCCGCGGCTTCGAGTCCGCTGACGGAGATCGCGGCAGCAGCCTGGCCGCCGACCTCCGCCATGCTCGGCATCTCCACTCGCAGCCCGGGGTGGGGTCGTCCCTGCCGGCCGGCCAGCGCCAACGCCGTACCGACCCCCAGCGGAAGAACTGCCAGAGCGATCGCAGGACGGCCGAACACGAGCGACATGCCCGCGGACACGACGAAGATCACAACGACTCGGCGCATTGCCCACGTGGGTTGCCACCCGGTGGCCGACCGGGCCGAGTGCTCTCGTTCGTCGGCGCGCGTCATCCGGCGCCATTCGCAGACGGCGTCGCACCGGGTCCCGGGATGGTCTGGAGCAGTTCTTCAACGACCGCCTGCCCCGTGGTCCCGCTGGCCCACACCTCTGGCCGGAGCGTCAAGCGGTGGCCCAGCGCGGGAACCGCACAGGCCTTGACGTCTTCCGGCAGCACGTAATACCGGCCGGATAGCACCGCCAACGCGCGAGCCACCAGGACCAAGGCGAGCGAGCCTCGCGGCGAAGCACCCACCTCGACTGCGCGGTGCTCTCGAGTGGCGCGAACCAGGTCGACGCAGTACTCGACGACGTCCGGATCGAGATCGACCTGCTCGACACCTGCCTGCAACCGGCGGAGCGAGCGGGCGTCGATCACTGCCGGGACGGTGGCCTCCTCTTGCCGCCGCGCGATGCGCCGCCGCAGCACCGCGGCCTCCTCGTCACCATCCGGGTAGCCGAAGTGCAGGCGCAGCAGGAACCGATCCAGCTGTGCCTCGGGAAGCGGGTAGGTGCCGTCGTACTCGATCGGATTGGCCGTCGCCAACACGTGGAACGGCTCGGGCAGTGCATGGGTGTGACCCTCGACGGTCACCTGCCGCTCCTGCATCGCCTCGAGGAACGCCGACTGAGTCTTCGGCGGTGTCCTGTTGATCTCGTCGACGAGCAGCAAGCCGGTGAAGATCGGCCCCGGATGGAACGCGAACTCCTTGTGGCCCTGGTCGTACACGTACGAGCCCGTGACGTCGGCGGGCAGGAGGTCGGGCGTGCACTGGATTCGCCGAAAGTCCAGGCCGACTGCCGCTGCGATGCTGCGAGCCGCGAGCGTCTTGCCTAGCCCGGGCACGTCTTCGATGAGTACGTGGCCGCCGGCGAGCATTGCGGCGAGGGCAAGGCGGAGCGGCTCGCGTTGGCCGACCATGGCCTGGCCGATCGCCTCCATGATCTTGTTGCCGGCCGCGCCGACCTCCTCGACGGTGGCCGGCACCAGGCCCCGGTCGGTTCCGGATTCGGTCATCGAGATCCTTCCTGAAAAGGTTGCTGACCGCCAGGCAATTCGTCCAGCCGGTCGAGCACGAGTTCGGTCAGTGCGACGGGCGAGCGCCCCAAGAGGTCTGCTCTGGTTCCGTCGAGCAGGTCGTAGGCGTCAGGGGTGAGCAGCCGGCGAGCCGCGGGATCGGACCAACGGATACCGAGCCGGGCCAGCCGCGCCTCGGAGAGCTCGCGCAGCCTCGGTCGCGCCTTGCTCCGGAAGACGTCGCGTGTGTTGCTGGTCTGGCTGAGTGCGGCGCTGAGCCGCCGCACGTCATACCAAGCGCCCATGCCGCGGCGCTCCGGCGGGGCGGGCCATACGACCGGCGGCGGATGGGCGGCGAGCCGGGGGACGGCGGTACCGGCCACGACGAGCAGCCCGATCATCGTCGCGTCCGCCGGAACGACCCCCAGCAACCAGGCGATCACCGCGGATCCGGCGCCGACGAGGACCGGCATGCGCAGTGCGCGCAGTGGCGGACGGCCGGTCATGGTGCGTCCCTCGGAGCGGCGGCGGATTGAGACAGGCTCACCGAAATCGTCCGCAGGGCCGCCGCAGCGGTCGACGCCGCCTCGTCCGGGAGTGCTGCTCGACCGAATCTGGCTTCGTGATACAGCGAGAGCAAGCTCGCCACCGCATCCTGGTCGGCGTGATGATCGGCCAGGACGGCGGCGGTGAACTCGGTCGGAGTCTGCGGAGCTTCCCGTGGCGTGCCGGCGGACGCCGCCGCCTGTTCGAGGATGACCCAGCAGGCGACGACAACATCGCTCGCTTCACCCGGCCGGGCTGCTTCTGCCTCGAAGACAGCGAGCTCGGCGGCATCACGCAGAGCCGCCACAGTGATCTTCGGATCTGGGCCGCGTGGACCCCGACCCGCGCGCTCCCGGCTTAGCAGCCACCGCACCACCCAGACCACGAGCACGGTCGCCATGGTGACACCCGCGATACCTACGATGACCGTGTAGAGCACGATCCCGACGGTGAACGGGTTGGCAGGCACATCCTCGTCTTCGGGTTCCTCCTCGTCGGCCTCGAACGTGGGTTGCGGCGAGGGTTCGGCGCTCCGTACCTCGAATGGGATGATGGGCTCTCCCACCTGCACCGGGCCGGCAACGGCAGCGATCATCGCAACGAGGGCCACCACACCCACTGCGATGAGCGGAGCCAATCGCCGCGCCATGAACCGATCGTCACACAGCGCGCCGGTGACCAGTAACGGACGTCAACCGGATCGTTACCCGCACCCGTTGGTGGACTGCGGTCCTACGGTGCCGCCGGCGAGCCGCACCAAGCCTCCACAGTGCCGCCGCTGACCTGCACCAAG
>DATHUM010000360.1:0-10364 GCA_035462225.1 Jiangellaceae bacterium
GACCGTCCGGGCGCGTCCTTCCAGGCGGTCTCGGGAACGTCGACGTGGCACACCTGCCCACGTGCGTGCACACCAGCGTCGGTACGCCCGGCCACGGTCAAGGTCGGAGGTGCGATGCGCAGAACCGTGCCAAGAGCCGCCTCCACTACGCCCTGGACCGTGCGCCGCCCCGGCTGAGCGGCCCAGCCGGCGAACTCCGTGCCGTCGTACGCGACGGACAGCCGCAATCGCACGACGTCCTCCACGTCCCCTGAACGATCATCGGCACTCTCCGGGCCGTCCAGCCGGAAAGTGCCGATGATCATCGGACTAGGGTCCCGTCAGGCCTTGTCGGCCTCGGTGTGCGTCGCGTGCTCGTCCGCGGCGACCTCGTCGGCGGCCTCGGCCTCTACGGCCGCCGCTGCCTCGTCGGTTTCCTCGGCGGCGACCTCGGTCTCATCAGTCGCCTGCTCTGCGGCGCCTTGCTCGGCACCGCCGCGAGCGGCGGACTCGGATGCCGGTGCCGCGGCGGTCTTCTTCGCGGCTCGGCGGGTGGCGGCCTCGGCTTCGGCCACGGCCTGTTCGGCAAGCGGCTCGACCAGTTCGATCACGGCCATCGGAGCGTTGTCGCCCTTGCGCGGCCCGATCTTGACGATCCGGGTGTAGCCGCCGTTGCGATTCTCGTACCGCGGGCCGATCTCGGTGAACAGCACGTGCACGATGTCCTTGTCACGGATCGTGCGCGCCACCTGCCGGCGAGCGTGCAAGTCACCTCGCTTGGCCTTGGTGATCAGCCGCTCGGCCACCGGCCGCAGCCGTCGGGCGCGAGCCTCGGTCGTGGTGATCCGGCCGTGCTCGAACAGCGACGTGGCGAGGTTCGCCAGCATCGCCCGCTGGTGTGCCGGCGAGCCTCCCAGCCGGGGGCCCTTGGTCGGGGTGGGCATTGTCTCGATCTCCTCGTCGTCGTTACGAAGGTGTCCCGGCGCTCACCGGACTGGCAAGCCCTGGCATGGCCGGGATCGCCCTCCTAACGTGAACATTCCTAGTACTGCTCGTCCTCTGCGAAGGACTGGTCGTCGTCGCCGTAGCTGTCCACCGCCGCCGCCGGGTCGAAGCCAGGAAGGCCGTCCTTGAGGGTCAGACCCATCGTGGCGAGCTTCGCCTTGACCTCGTCGATCGACTTCTGGCCGAAGTTGCGGATGTCGAGCAGGTCGGCCTCGCTGCGCGAGATCAGCTCGCCCACGGTGTGGATGCCCTCACGCTTGAGGCAGTTGTACGACCGGACCGTCAGCTGCAAGTCTTCGATGGGCAGCGCCATGTCGGCGGCCAACTGGGCGTCGACCGGCGACGGGCCGATCTCGATGCCCTCGGCCTCGATGTTCAGCTCACGAGCGAGGCCGAACAGCTCGACCAGCGTGGTGCCCGCCGAGGCCATCGCGTCACGCGGCCGGGTGGACGGCTTGGTCTCGACGTCGACGATGAGCTTGTCGAAGTCGGTCCGGCCCTCGACTCGGGTCGCCTCGACCTTGTAAGTGACCTTGAGCACCGGCGAGTAGATGGAGTCGACCGGGATCCGGCCGATCTCGGCGTCCTGCTGCTTGTTCTGGGCGGCGGAGACGTAGCCCCGGCCGCGCTCGACCGTCAGCTCCATCTCGAGCTTGCCCTTGCCGTTCAGGGTGGCGATGTGCAGCTCGGGATTGTGGACCTCAACGCCGGCGGGCGGCGCGATGTCCGCCGCGGTCACCTCGCCGGGACCCTGCTTGCGCAGATACATCACGACCGGCTCGTCATGCTCGGATGAGACCACCAGCTCCTTGAGATTGAGGATGACGTCGGTGACGTCCTCCTTGACCCCCGGAATGGTGCTGAACTCGTGCAGCACGCCGTCGATCCGGATCGAGGTGATGGCGGCGCCGGGGATCGACGAGAGCAGAGTGCGGCGCATCGAGTTGCCGAGGGTGTACCCGAAACCCGGCTCGAGCGGGTCGATGACGAACCGCGACCGGGTCTCGTTGACGGATTCTTCGGTGATGGTAGGTCGCTGTGTAATCAGCACGGTGCTGTTCCTTCCCGCGACGCCCGCTATATGACAGTCGCGATCCTGCGGGGGCTCCGCCCCCGCATCCCCCACCGCGGTTTCGCACGGCGGAGAACCTGTGTGTGGTCGGGGCTTGGCCCCGCGGTGTTCAGTTGTGGTGGCCGACAAAGTCGCGAAGCGCGACCGCAGCCGGGGTATGCGGGGGCGGATGCCCCCGCAGTGGATTACTTCGAGTAGAGCTCGACGATGAGCTGTTCCTGGACCGGCGTGTCGATCTGCTGGCGGCTCGGAAGCTGGTGCACCAGAATCCGCATGTCGCCGGGAACGACTTCCAGCCAGGCCGGAATCGGCCGCTCGCCGTGTGTCTCGCGTGCGATGAGGAACGGCGTCGTGTCCCTGGACTTCGGCCGGACCTCGATGATGTCGTGCGGCGTCACCCGGTACGACGGCACGTTGACCTTGCGGCCGTTGACCACGAAGTGGCCGTGCACCACGAGCTGGCGCGCGTGGCGGCGGGTGCGGGCGAACCCGGCCCGGTAGACCACGTTGTCCAGGCGCGACTCGAGGATCTGCAGCAGTGCCTCGCCGGTCTTGCCCTTGGTCTTGTTGGCCTCTTCGTAGTAGCGGCGGAACTGCTTCTCCAGCACGCCGTAGGTGAACCGGGCCTTCTGCTTCTCGTGCAGCTGGGTCCGGTACTCGCTCTCCTTCTGGCGGCCGCGGCCGTGCTCGCCAGGCGGGTAGGGGCGCCGCTCGTAGGACTTGTCGCCTCCGATGAGGTCGACACCGAGCCGGCGCGACTTCTTGGTGATAGGACCGGTGTAACGGGCCATGGTTGAACGTCTCCTACTTCATTCAAGCTCTGGTGGGCGGGCGGATCACACGCGGCGGCGCTTCGGCGGACGGCAGCCGTTGTGCGCTTGCGGCGTCACGTCCTGAATCGAGCCCACCTCGAGGCCCACGGCCTGCAGCGAGCGGATCGCGGTCTCCCGGCCCGAACCCGGGCCCTTGACGAAGACATCGACCTTGCGCATGCCGTGCTCCTGTGCGCGGCGCGCGGCGGCCTCGGCGGCCATCTGCGCGGCGTACGGGGTCGACTTGCGGGAACCCTTGAACCCGACTTGGCCCGCACTGGCCCACGAGATCACGTTTCCCTGCGGGTCGGTGATCGAGACGATTGTGTTGTTGAACGTGCTCTTGATGTGCGCAACGCCGTGAGCGACGTTCTTCTTCTCCTTGCGCCGGACCTTTCCGGTCTGGCGACCCCTGGCTGGTGGCATAGTCTGCGGTGCTCCTCAGGTACGTGTTCAGCGCGGCTTACTTGCCGGCCTTCTTCTTGCCGGCGACGGTCTTCTTCGGGCCCTTGCGGGTGCGGGCATTCGTGTGCGTGCGCTGACCACGGACCGGGAGGCCGCGGCGGTGCCGGATGCCTTGGTAGCTGCCGATCTCGACCTTGCGGCGAATGTCCGCCTGGACCTCGCGGCGAAGGTCGCCCTCGATCTGATAGTTGGTGTCGATCCAGTCGCGGAGCTGGACCAGCTGTTCGTCCCCCAGATCGCGCACCCGCAGGTCCGGGCTGATGCCGGTCTGCTTCAGCGTCTCGAGGGCTCGACTACGGCCGATGCCGAAGATGTACGTGAGGGCGACCTCGAGGCGCTTGTCGCGCGGAAGGTCGACTCCAACGAGTCGTGCCATGCGGGCTCTGTCTCCTTGCTGTCGTGCGGAGGTGTCTGGCGCACCGCGTCCCATCTGCATCTGCCCGCCGATGGGCCCCGGCCTCCGCCCGGGGGTGTCCACTGCCGTTGTTGCCGGCAGGGTTGCTGGTGCGTTGCTTATGTAGTTGTCAGCCCTGCCGCTGCTTGTGCCGCAGGTTCTCGCAGATGACCATCACGCGACCGTGCCGGCGGATGACCTTGCACTTGTCGCAGATGGGCTTGACGCTTGGCTTGACCTTCATCAGATCCCTTGGGGGTCCGTGGGAGCCGAGGCCCCCGCATGAACGTTTTACTTGTAGCGGTAGACGATCCGACCGCGGGTCAGGTCGTACGGGCTCAGCTCTACGACCACCCGGTCCTCGGGGAGGATCCGGATGTAGTTCTGGCGCATCTTGCCCGAGATGTGTGCGAGCACCTTGTGGCCGTTGGACAGCTCGACCCGGAACATGGCGTTCGGGAGAGCCTCGACCACGGTGCCCTCGATCTCGATGACCCCGTCCTTCTTCGGCATAGCCTCCGCACTTCGTCGATCGGTTAGTTCTACCGTTTGTCGTACCGCGCCGTGCACTTGCGCACACCTGCCACCCTGCCTGCGGTCGGGGTTGGACGTACGGACGCGCGAAAGTGCGGCCACAAACGGGCCGACATCGAAGTTTACGTCATCCGAGGCTGCGAAGGCCAATCGCGTGCGGCCGGCCCCATGATCACGAAGAGTGCGCGGCCCGATCCGGTTACGGACGCCTTCGTGATCACGGTCTCCCGGGGCGGTTCGCCTTCCCTCGGCGGTAGGCGAGCTCACCGGACAGCAGGACCATGCCCCAGGGGCCGGCGACCCACAACGGCCACGGATAGGGAGTTCCCGGCTCGGCGAGGGCGAGGATCGTCCAGACCACCACGTTGATGCCGACCGCGATGCCCCAGAACCACCAGGCGGCGTTGAGCGAGACGCGGGCGGCCCGGCGGGCCTTCTGGCGAACCGGACCAGGCGGGGGTGGCGGAGCGCTGATCGGCTGCTGGCGGGCCCTGGCGAGGGCACCCTGGGCCTGTGCCAACGGCAGGTCGGCGACGATCCGATCGAGTTCCTGGTACGTCCGGGCCGTATAGGTCGAGTCAAGTCGCTCGACCATCTCGTCCTGAGTGAGCCGGCCCTCGGCGTGGGCGTCTCGAAGAACGCCGGCGATGCGATCGCGGTCGTCGTCGGACGCGCGCATCTGAGAAGGCTGGACCATGCCTTCCAGTATTGCTCGCGCATCCCCAGCCACGCCATCGGGGAGTTCCCCCACCCAGCCCTGACTCCCCCGGACCCCGGGGATCAGGTGGCAGCGGCGGGTGTCGCGACGCCGAGCTCCGCCAGCCGGGCGGCCCCACCGTCGAGCGCGGTAAGCACCCACGGGCCGTCGTCCGTGACTGCGATGCTGTGCTCGAAGTGTGCCGACCACGACCCGTCGGCGGTCTTCACAGTCCAGCCGTCGTCCAGCAGCACAGTGTCCGCCGCACCCATGTTGATCATCGGCTCGACCGCCAGCACGAGGCCGGGAACGAGCCTGGGGCCGCGGTGGCGGGTCCGGTAGTTCAGCACGTGCGGGTCCTGGTGCATCTCGGTGCCGATGCCGTGCCCGCCGAACTCCTCGACGATGCCGTACTGGCCGGCCTGCCGGACGTATCGCTCCACCGCCGTGCCAATATCCCGGAGCCGGCCGCCGGCGTTCATGGCGGCGATGCCGCTCCACAGCGCTTCCTCACACGTGCGCAGTAGCGCCGACACTTCCGCGGGCACGTCTCCAACGGGAACGGTCACGGCCGCGTCGCCGTGCCAGCCGTCCACAATCGCACCGCAGTCGATCGAGACGATGTCCCCGGTTTGGATCGGCCGATCGCCTGGGATGCCATGCACGACTTCATCGTTGACCGATATGCAGAGCGTCGCCGGATAACCGTGGTAGCCGAGGAACGACGGCACAGCGCCGCGTGACCGGATCTCCGCCTCGGCCAGCGCATCGAGATCGCGTGGCGTCACGCCGGGCACGACGGCCGCCCGCACCGCCGCAAGCGTCTGCGCTACCACCAGGCCGGCGGTCCGCATCTTGGCGACCTCGGCCTGGGACTTGATCTGGATCACTCGTCTGCGGCGCCGAGCGCTGCGGCCATCCGGGCGGCCACTTCGTCGACCGTTCCCATGCCATCGACCTGCACGAGCAACCCGCGCTCGCGGTAAACAGCGGTCAGCGGGGCGGTCTGCGTGGCGTAGAGCCGCTGCCGGCGCCGGATGACTTCCTCGGTGTCGTCCACCCGGCCCTCTTCAGCCGCGCGGGCCAGCAGGCGTCCGACGACTTGCTCCACGTCCACGACCATCTCGATCACCCGGTCAAGTGCGACGCCCTGCTCGGCCAGCACCGAATCGAGAAACTCGACCTGCGCGACCGTGCGGGGATAACCGTCGAGCAGGAATCCGTCGGTCGTGTCGGCTTCGTTGAGGCGATCGCGGACCATCTGGTTCGTGACCTCGTCCGGCACGTACTCGCCGGCGCTCATGTACCGATCCGCCTCCCGACCGAGGGGGGTGTCCTCGGCGACGTTGGCGCGGAAGATGTCACCGGTCGAGATCGCCGGCATACCGAAACGCTTGGCCACGATCGCCGCCTGGGTGCCCTTGCCCGAGCCAGGCGGACCCATGATCAGTAGCCGCATTACCGGAGGAACCCTTCGTAGTTACGCTGCTGCAGCTGGCCCTCGATCTGCTGGATGGTGTTCAGGCCGACACCGACCATGATCAGAATCGACGTGCCGCCGAACGGGAAGTTCTGATCGGCGTTGACCAGAGCGATCGCGATGAGCGGAATCATCGCGACCATGCCCAGGTACAGCGCACCTGCCGAGGTGAGCCTGGTCAGCACGTAGTCCAGATATTCGGCGGTCGGCCGCCCGGCCCGGATACCGGGGATGAATCCGCCGTAACGCTTCATGTTGTCGGAGATCTCGACTGGGTTGAAAGTGATCGAAACGTAGAAGAACGTGAAGAAGACGATCAGCAGGAAGAACGAGGCCATGTAGATCGGGTGGCTGCCCGTGACGAAGTACCGGGAGATCCAGGTCGACCAACCGGCGGTCTGGTTGAACTGGCTGGCCAGCAGCGGCACATACAGCAACGAGGACGCGAAGATCACCGGGATGACGCCCGCCTGGTTGATCTTCAGGGGGATGTACGTGGACGATCCGCCGTACATCCGGCGGCCGACCATCCGCTTGGCGTACTGGACCGGGATGCGCCGCTGCGACATCTCGACGAACACCACGAGCACGACCACGACGAGGCCGATCGTGGCCACGATGGTGAACGTGGTCCAGCCTTGCTGCTGCTGGATCCGCCAGAGTGAAGCCGGGAAAGTGGCGATGATCTGAGTGAAGATCAGCAAGGACATGCCGTTGCCGACGCCGCGCTCGGTGATGAGCTCACCCAACCACATGATCACGGCAGTGCCGGCGGTCATGGTGATGACCATGATGACGATCGTGGAGATGTCGTCGTCGACCAGCAGCGAGGTGTCCGTCTGCAGCAGAGCGCCGGTGCGGGCCATCGAAACGATGGTCGTCGACTGCAGGATCGCCAGGCCGATGGTGAGGTACCTGGTGTATTGGGTGATCTTGGTCTGCCCGGCCTGGCCCTCCTTGTGGAGCATCTCCAGGCGCGGAATCACCACCCGCAGCAACTGCATGATGATGCTAGCCGTGATGTACGGCATGATCCCCAGGGCGAACACCGCCAACTGGAGGAGCGCACCGCCGGTGAACATGTTGAGCATGCCGTAGACACCGGTGCCTTGCACCAGTTCGCGCTGGATGTCGACCGCTTCGACGTCCACGCCCGGCGTCGGCAACTGGGATCCGAACCGGAACACGACGATTATGGCGAGCGTGAACAGGATCTTCCGTCGCAGGTCAGGCGTCTTGAATGCCTGAAGGAACGGGGTGAGCACTTCTACGGCCTCCTGCGCGCCTGGCATAGCGTCAGCGCGGTGGTACGTGCGCCACGACCGGACTCGACCGCGACGCCCCGACGATAACAGTCAGTTACGGAGTACAACGAAACACATCCCCCGGTCGTTTCCGCGGCTCCCGCTCCCTGTTGCCGTTCGATCACGTTCAGCATGCGTAGCCCTGCCGTACCAGGCGCGTGCGGGTGGTACGGCACCGACGAACCTGCTGAACGTGATCAACCGGCAATCCGGCGCTGCTCAGAGCTCGGTCACGGAGCCGCCCGCCGCGGCGATCTTCTCCTTTGCCGACGCGGAGAACGCGTGCGCGCTCACCTCTACGGCCACTGAGATGTCACCGGAACCGAGGACCTTGACCGGGGCGCCCGAGCGAACCGCACCCTTGGCGACCAGGTCATCGACCGTCACCTCGCCACCCTTCGGGTACAGGGCGGCCAGCCGGTCCAGGTTCACCACCTGGTATTCGACCCGGAACGGGTTCTTGAACCCCTTCAGCTTGGGCAGGCGCATGTGCAGTGGCATCTGCCCGCCCTCGAAGTTGGCCGGGATCTGGTTGCGCGCCTTACTGCCCTTGGTCCCCCGACCTGCCGTCTTGCCGCGAGTACCGGCCTCACCCCGGCCGACCCGTGTCTTCGGGGTCTTCGCGCCGGGTGCGGGACGCAGGTGGTGCGGCTTGAGTGGTGCGTCACCCATGCTTACTCGACCTCCTCGACAGCGACCAGATGCGTCACTGCCCTGACCATGCCGCGGATCTCGGGACGGTCCTGCTTGACGACCTCGTCGCCGATGCGCTTGAGCCCCAACGATCGAAGGGTGTCGCGCTGGGCGGACGTCCCGCCGATCCCGCTCTTGATTTGGCGAACCTTGATCTGGCCCGCCTTGTTCTGCTTCGCCGGGCTCATGCGCCGGCCTCCGCCCGGGCCCGTAGCAGCGCGGCCGGCGCCACGTCCTCGATCGGCAGGCCGCGACGAGCCGCCACCTGCTCCGGACGTTCTAGGCTCTTGAGGGCCTCGACCGTTGCGTGCACGATGTTGATGGCGTTGGACGAACCGAGTGACTTGCTCAGCACGTCGTGGATGCCCGCGCACTCGAGAACGGCACGCACCGGACCGCCGGCGATGACGCCGGTACCGGGCGAAGCCGGGCGCAGCAACACGACACCCGCGGCCTTCTCACCCTGGACGGGGTGCGGAATCGTGCCGCCGATGCGTGGCACCTTGAAGAACTTCTTCTTGGCCTCCTCGACGCCCTTGGCGATCGCTGCGGGCACCTCCTTGGCCTTGCCGTAGCCCACACCGACCGTGCCGTCACCGTCACCGACGACGACGAGGGCGGTGAAGCTGAATCGACGTCCACCTTGGACGACCTTGGCGACCCGGTTGATGGCAACGACGCGCTCGATGTACGCGGTCTTTTCCGCGCTGTCACCGCGACGGCTGTCGCGGCGGTCGCGGCGCTCACCACCGGCACCGCCACCGCGGCCCTGGGTGGGGCGGCGGGAGTTGGCGGCTTGTGGTCCAGCCATGATTCCCTCTCTCTCGCGTACTCGTACGTCAGACCGTCAGGCCGCCCTCGCGGGCACCGTCGGCTACTGCGGCGACTCGGCCGTGGTAGCGGTTGCCCGCGCGATCAAAGACGACGCTCTCGATCCCAATTCCCTTGGCCCGCTCGGCGACCAGTTCGCCCACCTTGCGTGCCTTGGCTGTCTTGTCTCCTTCGGCGCTGCGCACGTCGGTCTCCATGGTGGAGGCCGACGCCAGCGTGCGCCCGGTGGTGTCGTCCACCACCTGGGCCACGATGTGGCGCAAGGACCGGGTCACCACCAGGCGCGGCCGCACGGCCGTCCCGGTGACCTTCTTGCGGACCCGCAGGTGCCGGCGGCCGCGGGCGCCGGCCTTGCCGCCGTGACCTCGCCGGGCGTTGATAGCGATGCCCATCGTTACTTACCAGCCTTTCCGACCTTGCGCCGGACCTGCTCGCCCGCGTAGCGGATGCCCTTGCCCTTGTAGGGCTCGGGCTTGCGCAGCTTCCGGATGTTCGCCGCGACCTCGCCGACCTTCTGCTTGTCAATGCCGGCGACCGCGAACTTCGTCGGCGACTCGACCGCGAAGCTGATGCCGTCCGGTGGCTCGATCACCACTGGATGACTGAAGCCGAGCGCGAACTCCAGGTTCGAACCCCTCGCCTGTACTCGGTAGCCGACGCCGACGATCTCTAGCTTCTTCTCGTAGCCCTGAGTGACGCCGGTCACCATGTTCGCAACTAGCGTGCGCGATAGACCGTGCAACGCCTTGCTCTCACGCTCGTCGTCCGGGCGGGTGACCTTGAGCGAACCGTCCTCACCGCGCTCGAGACCGATGGTCTCCGGCAGGGTGTGAACCAGCTCGCCCTTCGGCCCCTTCACCGTGACCGTCGAGCCGTCGATGTTGACCTCGACACCGCTTGGGACGGAAATCGGGAGCTTGCCGATGCGCGACATTTCTCGTCCTCCTTCCGTCACCAGACGTAGGCGAGGACTTCCCCGCCTACACCCTGCTTTGTCGCCGCCCTGTCCGTCAGCAGGCCGTGCGACGTCGAGATGATGGCGACGCCGAGCCCGCCGAGTACCTTCGGCATGTTGTTGGCCTTCGCGTAGACCCGTAG
>DATHUM010000361.1:0-1584 GCA_035462225.1 Jiangellaceae bacterium
GGGGCCGCGCGCACCATGCAGGTGGCGCAGCGACTGTACGAGGGCGGGTTCATCACCTACATGCGGACCGATTCGATCACGTTGTCCGAATCGGCGATCGCCGCGGCCCGCAGCCAGGTGGCCCAGCTCTACGGGGCCGAATATCTGCCAGATACCCCACGGCGCTACAGCAGCAAGGTCAAGAACGCGCAGGAGGCGCACGAGGCGATCCGCCCGGCCGGCGAGACGTTCCGCACCCCAGGCGAGACCGGACTTACCGGCGACGACTTCCGGCTCTACGAGTTGATCTGGAAGCGCACCGTCGCGTCCCAGATGCGCGACGCGGCCGGCCAGACGCTCACCGTCCGCGTCGGTGCGACTGCCACGACCGGTGAACCGGTCGAGTTCGGCGCATCCGGAAAGACGATCACCTTCTTCGGCTTCCTCAAGGCGTACGTCGAGAGCACCGACGACCCCGAAGAGCAACGGGACGACCGCGAGCGGCGGCTGCCTAACCTGGACGAAGGCCAGCGCCTCACGCCGGTCGACGTATCGGCCGAAGGCCACTCCACCAAGCCGCCCGCGCGATACACCGAGGCGACCCTGGTGCGTGAACTCGAGGAGCGCGAAATCGGCCGGCCGTCGACGTACGCGCCGACTATCCGCACCATCCTGGACCGCGGATACGTGTTCAAGAAGGGCACCGCGCTCGTCCCGTCCTGGTTGGCATTCGCAGTGACCCAGCTGCTGGAGAAGCACTTCAGCTGGCTGGTCGACTACGAGTTCACCGCCCGGATGGAGGACCGGCTGGACGAGATCGCCGCCGGCCGTGCCGAGCGGGCCGCGGAGCTGGCCCGGTTCTGGAGCGGCGACGACCAGATCGAGGGCATCAAGCATCTGGTCGACAACCTCGGCGACATCGACGCCCGAGCCATCTCGTCGTTCCCGCTGGACGACGGTGTGACCGTGCGGGTGGGCAGGTACGGTCCGTACGTCGAGGACGCCGAAGGTAACCGGGGCAGTGTTCCCGAAGATCTGCCGCCGGACGAGCTCACCATTGCCAAGGCCAAGGAGCTGCTGACGGCCGGCACCGGCGACCGAGAGCTCGGTGCCGATTCGGCCACCGGCCGGACGATCGTGGTGAAGTCGGGTCGCTACGGACCGTACGTCACAGAGGTGCTGCCCGACGACGTCCCGTCGGGCACCAAGCCCCGGACCGCGTCCCTGTTCAAGTCGATGTCTCCGGACACTGTGACGCTCGACGACGCCTTGCGGTTGCTGACCCTGCCCCGGACCGTCGGCAAGGACGCCGAGGGCACCGAGATCGTGGCCGCGAACGGCCGGTACGGCCCGTACGTGAAGAAGGGCTCGGACACCCGGTCGCTGCCGGACGAAGAGTCGCTGTTCACGATCACCGTCGAGCAGGCCGAGGCGCTGTTCGCAGAGCCCAAGGGCCGGCGCGGCCGGACGAGCGCCGCTGAGCAACTGCGCGAACTCGGGACCGATCCGGTGAACGGCAAGCCACTTGTGGTCAAGGACGGTCGCTTCGGACCGTACATAACCGACGGCGAGACGAACGTGACCGTGCCGCGCGGTACGAGCGTC
>DATHUM010000362.1:0-1805 GCA_035462225.1 Jiangellaceae bacterium
GGGGTGCAGCGGACGGACCCGGCCGGCCGTAGTCACGACCTCCTTGGCCATCTCGAGCACGGGTTGGGTTCCGGGAACCTGCTCCAGCATGGTGAACAGCAGGCTCGCGCGCGGATCCGCTGCCGGGTAGACCCGGTGACCGAGGCCTGGGATGCGCCGGCCCGCACGTAGGTGATCAGCGACTACCGGCGCGGCCGTGCCCCGGTCGAGGCATTCGGCCAGCATCCGGTGCGCGAGCCCACTGGCCGCCCCGTGTAGCGGACCCTCGAGTGCTCCGAGCCCGGCAGAGACGACGGCGTAGGGGTCTGCCCGCGCGGAGGCCGCAACCCGCGCGGCCAGGGTGGATGCGGCCAGGTCGTGATCGATGAGCAGGACCAACGCCGCGTCAACACACCGGATCATCTGCTCGGTCGGCTGGCGGGCGCTCAGCCGTGGCCACAGCCGTTGCGCCAGCGACGCTCCGGTGGGCGTGTCGCTGCCCACCAAGGGCAAGGACTCCACGAGCGTGGCGATCATGCTGCGCGCCGTCGCGGTCACCGCAGAGCCGGTGAGCTCGAATCGGAGCGGATCGGCCACGGCCGCAGCCACCACGGCCACCCGAAGCCTGTCCATCAGGGTGCTGTGCCGCGCAAGCGCCTCGATCGCGACCCGGACGGTGCGGACGGCGTCCTCGGGGGCGGTGAAACGGGCTCCCGGCTCGAGGACACCGGTCCACAACCACTCGGCGACGGCCTCATATGAGTACCGGCGGGCCAACTCGGCGACGTCGACACCCCGGTAGTAGTACCGGCTCTCGTCGATCAGGGTGACGCCCGTACCGATGGCCTGCGGGCCGGCTCGTCGCCGGCGCGTGGCGAGCCGATCGACCTGCTTGGGGTCGAACGTGCTGCTGCGACCACCCGGTCCGCGCGCGCTGTCGAGCAGTCCACGGCTGACGTAGGCGTAGACCGTCTCGGGTTTGACCCCAAGCCGGCGGGCGACCTCCTGAGTGGTCAAGCGACCCATCATTGATCCAATCAATATATGTACGCTCGACTCAACTATAGGCAGTCAGGGAGGCCACCATGACATCCACCGTTCCCATCGAGGTGCCCCGCGGGCTGGCCGGTGTCGTCGTCACCGACACCGACCTCGGTGACGTCCGCGGCCGCGAAGGCTTCTACCACTACCGGCAGTACTCCGCGATCGAACTCGCCGAGACGCGAACCTTCGAGGATGTCTGGCACCTGATGATCGACCGAACACTGCCCGACCGCGACCGCCGCGAATCCTTCTCCCGCGAGACCGCGCAGCTGCGAACCCTCCCAGCCGAGATCATGAACGCTCTTCCGGCGGTCGCGAACGCCAACGGCGAATCCGGCCCGCTCGCCGGGCTCCGCACGGCGCTGGCGCTGCTCGGCGCCCACGCCGGGTTCCGTCCCGTGTACGACATCGATCCCGAACAGCGGCGGGCGGACACGCTACGCGCCTGCGCCGCGGTTCCCACGGTGTTGACCGCCTTGCATCGGCTCGCGGCGGGCCGCGCGCCGGTCGCGCCGCGCGACGACCTGCCCTACGCCGCCAACTACCTCTTCATGCTGACCGGCTCCGAACCCGAGCCCGAACGGGCCAGGGCGATCGAGCAGTACCTGATCTCCACAATCGACCACGGCTTCAACGCCTCGACGTTCACCGGCCGCGTCATCGCGTCCACCGGCGCGGACGTCGCAGCGTGCCTGGTAGGGGCCATCGGCGCACTGTCCGGCCCGCTCCACGGCGGTGCGCCCAGCCGGGCACTCGACACTCTCGATGCCATCGGAACCCCC
>DATHUM010000363.1:0-6503 GCA_035462225.1 Jiangellaceae bacterium
CAGCCCAGCGGCGGCATCGTGGAGGCTTGGTGCAGCCCAGCGGCGGCATCGTGGAGGCTTGGTGCAGCCCAGCGGCGGCATCGTGGAGGCTCGGTGTAGTCAAGCGGCGGCACTGTGGAAGCTCGGTGCCGGCGCGTCACGTCTGAACCGGCCCAATCGGCGCCCAACCACGACCAGGTCTTTGCGAGTGACGGCGCGACGGGCAGGATAATGACGCATGAAACCGCCCCCGTTCGTCTACCACCGGCCGGGCGATGTCGACGAGGCGCTCGACACGCTGGCCGAAGTAGGCTCAGATGGCAAAATTCTCGCCGGCGGGCAAAGCCTTGTGCCACTGATGTCGATGCGGCTCGCCGCGCCGGCTCACCTGGTCGACATCAACGGACTGTCCGAGCTCGGTGATATCCGGGTCGGGCACGACGGCGTCCAGGTCGGTGCGACGGTTCGGCATGCCCAGCTGGAGCGGGACGAGGCGGCGTTCGCCGCCCAGCCGCTGCTTCGCCAGGCGTTGGCGTACGTGGCGCATCCGACCATCCGCAATCGCGGGACGAGCGTCGGCAGTCTCGCCCACGCGGACCCGGCCGGTGAGCTGACCGCCGTGCTGGCCGTCCTTGGAGGCACGGTGACAGTCCGCAGCAGGACGGCCGAGCGCACTGTGCACGCCGCCGAATTCTTCCTGGGGCCGCTCGAGTCCGCCGTGCGTTCGGACGAGCTAGCGATCAGCGCGTTCTTTCCCAGCCTGCCACCGAGGTCAGGCTCGGCCTGGACGGAAATCTCGCGGCGCAACGGTGACTACGCGATATGTGGTCTGGGCGCGCTGGTCACGCTGGGCGAGGACGGGACGATCGCGACCGCACGGCTCGGGTTGATCTCGGTCGGCCCGACGCCGGTCGTGGTGGATGTCAGCGAGTCGCTGGCAGGGCAACGCGCGGACGCGGCCACCTTCACCGAGGCAGCCCGACACGTCGAGGACGCCGTCGACCCCGAACCGGACATTCACGCCACCGCGGAGTACCGTCGCCATCTTGCCGGCGTACTCAGCGGCCGGGCGCTGGCCGATGCCACCGAGAGGGCTCTGGAGTCGACGACGTGAGCGAACTACACACCGTGGAGCTGATCGTCAACGGTGTTCCACGGACGGCGGATGTCCCGGCCAGGCGGCTGCTGTCGGACTTCCTTCGCCACGACCTGGAGTTGACCGGCACCCACGTCGGGTGCGAGCACGGGGTCTGTGGCGCCTGCACGGTGCTCGTCGACGGCGACCCGATGCGCTCGTGCCTGCTGTTCGCGGTCAGCGTCAACGGGGCTTCCATCACCACTATCGAGGGCTGCGGCCCAGCGACCGGTGAGCTCGGACCCGTCCAGCAGGCATTCCTGGAGTGCCACGGCCTGCAATGCGGGTTCTGTACACCCGGGTTCGTCACCACGATCACCGCCTACCTCGAGGAGAACCCCGACCCCACCGAAGACGAGGCCAGACACGCCATCGCAGGCAACCTCTGCCGCTGCACCGGCTATCAGAACATCGTCGCGTCCGTGCTGCGTGCCGCCGAGCTCAAGCGCGAAGCCACGGCGGCGATATGAACCGGCCGCACGAAACCAACCACTGCGCCAGCCCGGCGCACGCATTGGCGGAGGCCCGCGGATGAGCACTCGAATCCCCGGTGCCCTCGGCGAGCCGATCGCACGGCGGGAAGACCCGCGCCTGCTCACCGGGCGCGGCCGGTACGTCGATGATTTCGGCCAGCAAGCGCTCGAGGTGGCGTTCGTGCGCAGCCCCCACGCTCACGCCCGGATCCTCGACATCGACGTGACCGGGGCGTTGGACGTCGACGGGCTTGTCGCCATCTACACCTACGACGACCTGGAGGGCCGGGTCGCCGAGCCGCTACCCGTTCTCATCCCGCACCCGGCGTTGACCCACGGCCGCACCCAGTACGCACTGGCCAAGGACGAGGTCAACCACGTCGGCGAAGCGGTCGCCATGGTGGTCGCCGCAGACCGGTACGTCGCGGAGGACGCCGCTGGACTGATCCGGGTCGAGTACCAACCCCTCCCACCGGTGGTCGGCATCGAAGCCGCCCGGGAGGCATCGACGCTCGTTCACCAGGACGTACCCGGCAACGTGGCGGCGAACATGGTTCAAGAGCAGGGCGACGCGCGCGCCGCGATCGCCGCCGCTCCGCATGTGATCGAGCTCGACCTGGCCATCGAGCGCAGTGCATCGACCCCGCTGGAGGGCAAGGGCGTCTACGCCCGCTGGGATGCCGACGACGCGAGCCTGCGCGTCTACTCGGCGACCCAGGCCTCCACGAGCGTGCGCTCGGCGATCGCCGCGAAGCTGGACCTGCCCCCGGACCGGGTAGAGGTGATCGCGCCGGACGTCGGCGGCGGCTTCGGCGTCACGATCGTGCACCCATGGCCGGAGGAGATCCTCGTCCCGTGGGCGGCGATCCGGCTGGGCCAGGAGGTCAAGTGGACCGAAGACCGCCGCGAGCACTTCGTGTCGGCGGCCCACGAGCGCGGCCAGTTGCAGCACATCACGGCCGGGTTCGACGACGACGGACGGCTGCTCGGGCTGGATGTGCGGATCTGGCACGACAACGGCGCCTACACCCCGTACGGGATCGTCGTCCCCATCGTGACGTCGACCCAGCTGCTCGGGCCGTACAAGCCGGGCGCGTACCGGGTCGAGTTCGACAGCCTGTATACGAACACCGTGACGGTCACGCCGTACCGCGGAGCCGGCCGTCCGCAGGGCTGCTTCGCGATGGAGCGGACGATGGACGCCATCGCGGCGCGACTCGGACTGGACCGTACGGTCGTGCGGGAGCGCAACTTCATCCAGCCTGACGAGATGCCGTACGACCACGGGCTGATCTTCCAGGACGGCCGGCCGCTGATCTACGACTCGGGTGACTACCCGGCAACCCTCGCCAAGATCAAGAAACTGGTGGGCTGGGACGAGTTCGAGGCTTTCCGTGAGCAGGCGCAGGCCGAGGGCCGGCGGGTCGGCATCGGCTTGGCCTGCTACGTCGAAGGCACCGGCGTGGGCCCGTACGAGGGTGGCTGGGTGAAGGTGGAAACCGACGGCAGCGTGGTGGTCGCCACCGGGCTGACGACTCAAGGCCAGGGCCATCAAACCGCGTTCGCCCAGGTTGTCGCGTCGGAGTTGGGCGTGCCGATCGATCGGGTGACGGTGGTCACCGGAGACACCAGGCGGTTCCGGTATGCCGTCGGTACGTTCGCCTCGCGGGCGGCCGTGATGAGCGGCAACGCGATCGCGGCCGCGGCTCGCAAGGTGCGGCAGAAGGCGCTGCGAATCGCCGCCGAGGCGCTGGAAGCCGATCCCGGCGACCTGGAGATCCTCGACGGGGTCGTGCAGGTCAAGGGTGCCCCCGGCGCGTCGATACCGCTGTCGACCGTGGCCGTACTGTCGAACCCGCTTCGGTACGCGTTCGACGAGGAGACCAAGCGCGCCACCCAGTTCGCCACGGTGGCCGACCCGGACAAGCCGCCGGTGGCCGAGGGTGACGAGCCCGGGCTGGAGGCGACCGGCTACTACTCGCCACCGCGATCGACGTTCGCCAACGGCATGCACGCGGCGATCGTCGAGACGGACCCGGCCACGGCCGAGATCAAGATCTTGAGGTACTGCGTCGTGCACGACTGCGGCACGCTGATCAACCCGCGGATCGTCGAAGGCCAGATCCACGGCGGGGTCGCGCAGGGCGTCGGCGGCGCGCTGTACGAGCGAATGGTCTACGACCAGGACGGGCAGTTGCTCAATGCGTCCTTCATGGATTTCCTGATGCCGTACGCCACCGAGGTGCCGGTCGTCGAAACCGACCACCTGCAGACTCCCTCACCGCTGAACCCCCTCGGCATCAAGGGTGCCGGCGAGGCGGGCGTCATTCCGGGCGCCGCGGTAATCGCGGCCGCGATCGAGGATGCCGAAGGCATCCCCATCATCCGGATGCCGATAAGCCCGTCCGAACTGTACGAGCTGCGCCACGCGCACCCCGCATCGAAGGAGCGCCCATGAAGGTCACCGGATCGGCCGTTCTCAACGCACCGCGTGATCGAGTCTGGGCGGCGTTGATCGACCCCGAGGTGCTGGTTCGCACATTGCCCGGGTGCCAGCAGCTCGAGCAGGTCGGGCCGGATTACTACAAGGCGACGGTCAACGCCGGTGTCGCGTCGATCAAAGGGATGTTCTCCGGCGAAGTGAAACTCACCGACCGGGTCGAACCCGACTCGTTCGTCATGCACGCATCCGGAGCCGGCGGCCCCGGTACGGTGAACGCGGAGGTCCAGGTCAGGCTCACCGACGTCGACGGCACAAGTACCCGCCTGGACTACGACGCCGATGCGGTGGTCGGGGGGATGATCGGCGGTGTCGGGCAGCGGATGCTCACCAGCGTCGCCAAACGAACAGCGGACGAGTTCTTCGCCGCCGTCGACGACGTTCTCCTCGGCCGGGCCGAGCTGGCCGGGCCGGCGGTCGGTGTGCCGGGGGTGACCGGAGCGCCGATCGAGATCGCCGCCGAAGGCGAACGACCCGTCTACACCGCCCCGCCGAGGGCACGGCCGGCCACCTCGGTCGCCACCGTCCTGGGCCCGGCCGTGGTGGGTGCGCTGATCGCGCTTGTCGGCGTGCTCATCGGCTGGCTGATCGCCCGATGACATGACCGATTTGCCCGGGGGCCCGATCGACGAGCTCGCCGGCCTGGTCCGGACGGGCGAGCTCAGCGCGGTCGAGCTCGCCACTGCCTGCCTGGACGCCATAGAAGAGCGCGAGGACGAGCTGCGGGCCTGGGTGCGTGTCGACGCCGAGTTCACCCTCGACCAGGCCAGGAGGCTGGACGCATTGCCCGCCGGCGAACGCGGGCCGCTGCATGGCATACCGGTCGCGGTGAAGGACATCATCGACACCGCGGACCTGCCGACGGAGTACGGCTCGCCGATCTACGCGGGGCATCGCCCGGCTGAGGACGCCGAAGTCGTCTCTCGGCTGCGGGCCGCCGGCGCGGTGGTCGTCGGCAAGACCGTCACGACCGAGTTCGCCCTCTTCCAGGCCGGCCCTACCACCAACCCGCACGACTCCAGTCGAACGCCGGGCGGCTCGTCCAGCGGATCGGCAGCCGCTGTTGGAGCCCGCACGATTCCGCTGGCGCTCGGGACACAGACAGCGGGCTCAGTCATCCGTCCGGCGTCATTCTGCGGTGTGGTCGGGGTCAAACCGACGTTCGGCGCGATCCCGACTCGCGGAGTGAAGCCGTGCAGCCCGTCGCTGGACACCGTCGGGATATTCACCCGGGACGTAGCAGGTGCGGCGCTCGTCCTGGCGGTCTTGACCGGTGCACCGCTGCGCGGGGTCGCGGATCGGGATGCGGTGCGGGTCGGATTCGCCCGCACTCCGGAGTGGCACCTTGTCCCGGCCGCGACTCGAACGATTCTCGAGCAGGCGGTGACGTCCGTGGCAGCGCAGCTCGAAGTCGTGGAGGCCGACGTACCGTTCGAGGGTCTGGCCGAAGCGCAGACGGTGATAATGCAGGTGGAGTCCACGCAGGCGCTGGCCGTCGAGCGGGCCAAGCACGCCGCGCAGCTCAGCACGACCCTGCGGGCGGTGCTCCGGGCCGGCGATCACATGGCGTGGGCTTACCAGGCCGCATGTGGATTCGTGGACCGTTGCCGCGCACGCCTGCCGGACGTTTTCGCCGGTGTCGACGTCCTGCTGGCCCCAAGCGTCCTGGGCGAGGCGCCACCGATGGCCGAAGGCACTGGCGACCCGCTGCTCTGCCGAGCCTGGACCGCGCTGGGCACGCCCGCGGTATCGGTGCCCGGGCTCACCGGTCCGGCCGGGTTGCCGGTCGGTGTCCAGGTCATCGCCCCGCCGCGCCAGGACGAGCTCGCCCTGGCCGGCGCACACCAGATCGCCACGATCATCGCTCCGCGATCGGAGTAGCCGACATGGCCGACTACGAGCTGGTGGTCGGCGATGCCATGCTGCGTGGCCGGCCGGGCCGGTACAACATTGGTATCGCCGGTGGGAAGGTCGCCACGATCGGGGCCGGGTCGCTGCGGGGCGATACCGAGATCGATGCGGCGGGGAACCTCGTCACCGAGTCCTTCGTCAATGCCCATTTGCACTTGTGCAAGGTCTACACGCTGGACCGGATCGGCGACGATGCGCTCGCCGCCTACACCGGAGCTTCAATGGGCGCGGCGATGACCGCGATCGAGCTGGCTGCCGCCGTGAAGGAACAATACGACGAAGGCTGGATCGAGCCGAATGCCCGGCGGGCTGTCATCGAAGCAGTCCGTCACGGCGTTCGCCACCTGCTCGCCTTTGCCGACGTCGATACCAGGGCAGAGCTGCGTGGCATCCGCCCGTTACTCAGGCTCCGGGACGAGTTCCGCGGCATCATCGACCTCCAGGTCGTGGCGTTTCCGCAAGACGGTCTGTTGCGTGACCCGGCGCGGAGGAGTTGGTACGCACG
>DATHUM010000364.1:0-9047 GCA_035462225.1 Jiangellaceae bacterium
CGTGCTGTTGCCGAAGTCGAGGACGACCGCTCGGCTGAGGAACTTCCAGTACTGCACGTACCACGGTTCGTTGAGCCCGTAGAGCTCCTCGATCCGGGCCCCCGCTTCAGGTGTTGCGCGCTCTCCCAGGAGGGCCGCGGCGGGCCCTCCTGGAAGAGCGCGTAGCCAGACGAACAGGAGCACCGACAGCCCGAGCAGGATCGGGCCGAGCAGTAGCAGCCGCCGGACTACGAACCTGAGCATCGCTACGGTTACTCGGAGGGCACCGTGACGGTGGCGAAGCTCTCGTTGTTCAGCGGCCATGGCACATAACCCTCGACGCCCTCGGCGAAAGCGACAGCGGGTTCGTTGTGCACGTACGGGACGCCGGGAATCTCCTCCATGATCAGCCGATTCGCCTCCTGATAGAGCTCGGTACGGCGGTCCGGATCGGTCTCCGCCTCGGCCTCGTCCAGCTTGTCGCGGATCGCGGCGTTGTCGAAGTTGCCGAACTGCGGGTTGACGTCCTGGAAGAACGTGCCGATGAAGTTGTCCGGGTCACCGAAGTCGCCCGTCCAGCCAAGCAGGAACATCGGCGTGTTGCCCGTCGACTGAGCGTCCAGGTAATCCGGATTCCACGGCGCCGTCTGCGGCTCGACGGTGAAGCCCACCGCTTCGAGGTCGGCCGTGATCAGCTCCCAGTTGGCCTGCGGGTTCGGCATGTACGGACGCGACACGTCGGTCGGGTACCAGAACTCGAGCGTGAGGTCCTCGACGCCCGATTCCGCGATCAGCTCCTGAGCCCGCTCGGGATCGTACTCGTAGGTCGGAACATCCTCGGCCCAGCCGAACAGCTCCGGCGGCATGAACTGCGTCGCCTCGACCGTGCCCTCCGGGTAGTTCGTCCGCAGCAGATTCTCCTTGTTGATCGCGTGCGCGATGGCCTGCCGGATCTGCGGGTTGTCGAACGGCGGGTGGTTCTGCTGGAAACCCACGTAGCCCACGTTAAACGCGGGCCGCCGGAGAATCTGGAAGCCGGCGCCCTCCAGGGCATCGACGTCGGCCGGGTCGACCAAGTCGTAGCCGTCGATCTCGCCCGCCTCCAAGGCCTGCCGACGAGCCGGGCCGTCCGGGATGACCGTGAAGATCAGCCGCTCCAGCTTGGCCGGCTCGCCCCAGTAGTCGTCATTGCGGACGAGGGTCAGCTGGCTGCCGCGGTCCCAGGAGTCGAACTTGAACGGTCCGGTGCCAGCGGGGTTCTCGAAGCCGAACGTGCCCTCGAACGACGGCGAGTCCTCGGTGCCGCCCACGTCATCCGCGTTGCCCTCGGTCAGAGCCTTCGGGCTCGCGATGGTGAACGACGGCATCGCCATCGCGGACAGGAACGCAGACGATGGCGACGTCAACGAAACCACCGCGGTGAACTCGTCAGCCGCCTCGCAGCCTGCGTACAGGCTCGGGTTCGCACCGTCGGAGAAGCCACCCATCACGGTGTTCCAGTAGTAGGTCACCGCAGGGCTCTGCAGCACACCCGCGAAGTTGTACCAGCGCTCGAAATTGAAGCAGACCGCCTCCGCGTTGAGCGGCTCGCCGTCGTGGAACGTCACATCCTGACGGATCGTGAACGTCCACTCCAGGCCGTCGTCGCTGGCCTCCCACGACTCGGCGAGCGCCGGGACGATCTCGGTGCCGCCCTCTTCGGTAGTCACCAGACCCTCGAAGATCTGGTACACCGGCCGCGCGGACTCACCGTCGCTGAACAGTGGACCGTCAAGGATGATCGGGTCCGCAGAGGCGCCGAAGACCAGCGTGCCCCCGCCCTCGGCCGCTTCGCCCTCATCGCCCGCGTCGTCGTCGTCGCCTCCGCACGCGGCGAGCAGTAGGCTCGCTGCCGCGATGCCGGAGACGACGGCAAACCTGCGGGACAGGTTCGTTGTTCGCATCTCACACCTCACAGTCGAATGTCGGCGAGGCTCTGCCCGCCGCTCGAGACTGGCCGTCACCGTGACAGCCAATCGCTGATTACGCACCCTAATGCGGCATGTCCATGATCCGGACGACTACCGGTCGCGCTCGCGTAACGATCCGATCACACGCCTTACGAACCTTCGACATCTGACGGTCGGATGGTGCATAACCTTGCTTCGCCTGTCGTGCCGATTGACCTGCCAGGCGAGGCATGCCATGTGACATATTGACCAGGTGTCCGCGGATGTGATCATCATCGGCGCTGGTGTCGTCGGTGCGGCGTGCGCCTGGTACGCCACGCGGGCCGGGCTGCGAGTGACCGTCCTCGATCGCGGCCCGGTGGCCGGCGGGACTACCGGCGCCGGTGAGGGAAACCTTCTTGTTTCGGACAAGCCACCGGGACCGGAATTGGATCTCGCCCTGTTTTCGGTCACCCTCTGGCGAGCCCTTGCCGACGAGATCGGTGGTTTCGAGTACCAGGCCAAGGGCGGGTTGGTCGTAGGCCGCCACGGGCCGTCGGTGGAAGCGCTCGAGAAGGCGGCCCGCGGGCAGCGAGCCGCCGGGGCCGAAGCCGTGATCGTTCCGGCGGACGACCTGCAGACGTACGAGCCGTATCTCGCCTCGGACTTCGCGGGCGGCTGCTATTACCCGCAGGACGCGCAGGTCCAGCCCATGCTGGCCGCCGCGCGGTTGTTGGCGGCCACCCGGGCGGCGGGTGCTCGAGTGCGCACCGGCGTCGAGGTGACCGGTCTGATGCGCTCTGCAGAGCGGGTCGTGGGCGTTCGCACCGCGGCCGGTGACCTGCCGGCCGGTGCCGTGGTCAACGCGGCAGGAACCTGGGCGGGCGATGTGGCTGCCTTGGCCGGGGTGAAGGTGCCGGTATCGCCCCGCAGGGGTTTCATTCTCGTCACCGAGCCGTTGCCGCCGACCGTGCGGCACAAGGTCTACGCCGCCGATTACGTCGACGCCGTCGCCAGCGACGATGCCGCCCTGCAGATCTCGCCGGTCGTCGAGGGCACCGAGTCAGGAACCATACTGATCGGCTCGAGCCGCGAACGGGTTGGAATGGATCGAACACTGGCCGTGGACGTACTGCGGCGGCTGGCGGCGGCGGCCGTTCGGTTGTTCCCGATGCTGGCCGGGGTCAACGCGATTCGGGCCTACTGCGGCTTCCGGCCATACTCCCCTGATCACCTGCCGGTGATCGGGCCGGATCCGCGCGCGCCAGGGCTCGTGCATGCGTGCGGTCATGAAGGTGCCGGCGTCGGTCTCGCGCCGGCGACCGGCGAGCTCGTCGCAGCGGCGCTCAGCGGCCAGTCCCGGCCGGTTGATCCCTCCCCGTTTCGACCGGAGCGCTTCGGATGAGGCCCACATTCGCCTTCGATGGCCGCGATCTGCGATTCCAGCCAGGGCAGAGCGTGGGGGCCGCGCTTGTCGCCGCCGGTGTGCGGTCCTGGCGTACCACGAGGCGGCAGGGCCGCCCGCGTGGCATCTTTTGTGGTATTGGCGTGTGTTTCGACTGCCTGCTGACCGTCGACGGCCGGCCCAACGTCCGGGCTTGCATGGTCCCGGCACGGGAAGGCATGGATGTGCGGTCGCAGGACGGAGGTGGCCATGCCGATCCCCCACGGTGATCAAGGCGGCCGCTACGACGTCGTGGTCGTCGGCGGCGGGCCGGGCGGCCTGGCCGCCGCTGCCGCCGCCGTCCGGGCCGGCTGCACGGTGGCGCTCGTCGACGCGGGCCCCGACCTGGGCGGGCAGTACTGGCGGCATCGTCCGGGACGGCTGGACCGCGCGCCGGCGCGCACGACTTTCGCGGTGCTGGCAGAGGCGGCCCGCTCCGGCGCGAAGCACCTGGCCGAACACGAGGTGTGGACCGTCGGAACGGACGACCGCGGCTTCGTCGTGCGCGCCGTCAACGGATCTGCCGAACGGACGCTCGGCGCTGCCGCGGTAGTGCTAGCGACCGGAGCGGCCGACCGCCAGCTGCCCTTCCCCGGGTGGGAACTCCCAGGGGTCTTCACCGCCGGTGGCGCCCAGGCGCTCCACAAGGGCCACGGCGTCAGGGTCGGCCGCCGTGTCGTCGTCGCCGGCACCGGACCGTTCCTGCTGCCGGTCGCCGCTGGCCTGGCTGCGGACGGTGCCCACATCGTCGGCGTGTTCGAGGCCAACGCCACCTCGGGCTGGCTTCGTCGGCTGCCGGCAGTGGCGCGAAATCTTGGCAGGGTCTCAGAAGCCGCGGCCTATCGCGCCAAGCTGGCCACCTCCGGGGCCCGGTACCGCACCGGATGCGCTGTGGTGGCGGCTCACGGCGACACCCACGTCGAAGCGGTTACCGTGGCCCGAATCGACGCCGACTGGAGAGTGCGACCGGGCACGTCGCGGACCGTGCGGTGCGACGCCCTCGCCGTGGGCTGGGGCTTCACTCCGCATATCGAGTTGGCTCTCGGCCTCGGCTGTGCCACGCGGGTCGACTTCGATGGCTCAGTCGTCGTGGACGTGGGCGAGGACCAGGCGACATCGGTGCCCGGGGTGTACGTCGCCGGCGAAGCCTGCGGGGTCGGTGGTGCGGCACTGGCCGTCGCCGAAGGCGAGATCGCCGGTTTCGCCGCAGCGGCGGCCCTGGGGCACAAGGCGACTGCTGAACCGGACCTGGCCGGCCGCGATCGGGCCCGGCTCCGCGCGTTCGCGGCCGCGATGCACCACGTCTACCCCGTCCGCGACGGTTGGCGGGATTGGCTCGAACCGCAGACGCTGGTCTGCCGGTGTGAAGAGGTGCCGGTGCGGGCGGTCGTCGAGTCCGTGCACGAACTCGGCGCCACCGACGCCCGATCGGTCAAGCTGCTCACCCGCACCGGCATGGGGTGGTGCCAGGGCCGGATCTGCGGCTACGCGACCAGCCGGCTGGTCGCACTCGAGAGCGGCGAACCCGCGACCGAGCTCGGCCTTGCCCACCGGCCCCTTGCGGTGCCCGTTCCGCTCGGGTTGCTCGCCGGCTCTCCAGAGACGAGGGAGGACCCATGACATCGGCGTACGAAAAGCCCTGGCACGGGGTTCTGGTGGCAACCGCCCTGCCCTACCGGGATGACCTGACCGTGGACCTCGACCGGTACGCCGAACATGTGCGGTGGCTCGCCGACAACGGGTGCGACGGCGTCTGCCCCAACGGATCGCTCGGTGAGTACCAGGTTCTCACCGGCGAAGAGCGGGCCGCGGTGGTTCGGGCGGCCATCGACGCCGCGCCACCCGGGTTCACCGTCATGCCCGGGGTCGGCGCCTACGGTGCCCAAGAGGCCCGCCGGTGGGCGGAGCAGGCGGCCGAAGCCGGAGCCCAGGTGGTGATGGCGCTGCCGCCGAACGGGTACGGCGGCGACGAGCGCTCCGTGGTCGAGCACTACCGCGAGATCGCCAAGGCCGGCCTTCCGGTGTCGGCCTACAACAACCCGATCGACACCAAGATAGATCTCGTCCCCTCGATGCTGTCCCGGCTGCACAGCGAGGGGCTGATCGTCAGTGTCAAGGAGTTCACCGGTGACCCCCGGCGCTGCTACGCCATCGCCGAGCAGGCTCCAGATCTGGACTTGCTGATCGGGACCGACGATTCTGTGCTCGAGGTGGGCCTGGCAGGGGCCAAAGGTTGGATTTCCGGTTTTCCGAACTCTTTCCCTCGTTCATGCGTTGAGTTGTTCAAAGCGACGCTGGCACACGACCTGGATACCGCTCTACCGCTGTACCGCACTCTGCATCCCCTGCTGCGGTGGGACTTCCACACCGAGTTCGTTCAAGCGGTCAAGCTCTCCATGGACGTGGTGGGCCGGTACGGCGGGCCATGCCGGCCGCCGCGCCAGTCACTGCTGCCGGACACCGAGGCGACCATCCGCGAGATCACCGAGCGGCTTCTCGCCTCCGGACACAGCTGAGAGGAGGTCGCCGATGCGGACGAGCCGGGTGTTTCACGCGGTCGACTCCCATACCGAGGGAATGCCGACGCGAGTGATCGTCGGCGGTGTCGGGACCCTCCCCGGGACGACGATGTTCGAGCGCCGGCAGTGGTTCGTGGAGAATTCCGATGGACTGCGCCGACTGCTGATGAACGAGCCGCGCGGGCACGCCGCGATGAGCGGGGCGATCCTGCAGCCGCCCACCCGCCCGGACGCCGACGTCGGCGTGTTGTTCATCGAGGTGTCGGGGTGCTTGCCGATGTGTGGGCACGGGGCGATCGGTGTCGCCACCGTCCTGGTGCAGACCGGCATCGTGCCTGTCACCGAACCGGTCACAACGATCCGGCTGGACACCCCGGCCGGGCTGGTCGCCGCCGAGGTCGCGGTGGAGAACGGGGCGGCCACCGCGGTCACGCTTCGCAACGTGCCGTCCTTCTCGGTGGAGCTCGGTTCCGCGATCGACGTGCCGGGTTACGGCGCGGTCAAGTACGACATGGCCTTCGGAGGGAACTTCTACGCGATCTGCGAACTCGAACAGTTCGGCATCGAGTTCGACCGGGCCAACAAGCAGCAAATCCTCGATGCCGGCCTCGCGGTCATGGCGGCCGTCAACGACGGGGCGCGTCCTGTCCATCCGGAGAATCCCCAGATCAACGTCTGCCACCACGTGCAATTCCTGGCTCCGGGCTCGGACGCCAGGTTCTCGCGGCACGCGATGGTCATCCATCCCGGCTGGTTCGATCGGTCGCCGTGCGGGACCGGTACGTCCGCCCGGATGGCGCAACTCCATGCCCGAGGCGAGCTCGCACTGCACACTGAGTTCGTCAACGAGTCGTTCATAGGCACCCGTTTCGTCGGCGCCCTCGTCGAGGAAACCACAGTCGGCGGCGTGCCGGCGGTCGTCCCGACCATCACGGGACGAGCGTGGGTCACCGGCACTGCCCAGTACATGTTGGACCCGGCCGACCCCTTCCCAGAGGGCTTCGAACTATAAGGATTTGGGCATGAGCGACTTGAGATCGATCAAGCTTCCGTCGTTCGCAAAACGGACCAGCCTGCGTGAGCATGTCGCCGACGCGCTCCGGGCCGCCATCGTTTCCGGAGACATGACTCCCGGGGAGGTCTACTCCGCACCCACGCTGGCAGAACGCTTCGGAGTGTCCGCCACACCGGTCCGTGAGGCCATGCTCGATCTGGCCAAGCAGGGATTGATCGAGGTCATCCCCAACAAGGGTTTTCAGGTCACCCGGATCACCGACACCGAACTGGATCAGATCACAGAGATCCGGCTGCTGCTCGAACCGCCGGCCGCGGCCAAGGCGGCGCTGCGGGCCACTCCCGCCGACGTAGCCGAGCTCACGGCCCTGGCCCGCGAGGTCGTCGATGCCGCGCACGACGGCGACCTCATCAAGCACGTGGAGGCCGATCGGGCCTTCCACGGCCGGCTCCTCGAGCTCGGCGGCAACCGCCGCCTTGTCCAGATCGTCTACGACCTGCGCGATCGCACTCGCCTCTACGGGCTGGCCAATTTGGCCCAGCAGGGAGTCCTGGGAGCGACCGTCGAAGAACACCTCACGATGTGCGAGTACTTGGCCGCCGGTGATTCCCAGGCGCTGGCCGAACTGGTTCGTACCCATATCGGACACGTTCGCCGCGAGTGGGCGGGAGCTACTCGTCGGTAGCGGGCCCCTCGGTCTTGATGCCGTGCGCCGTGCCTAATAGGATCGCGCATCATGTGACATGTCACGCGATACCCCACGGGCCGGGGCGGACACCCCTTTGGGCGGAGGCACCATGGACGTCGCAGTACAGCAGGTAGTGGACCGGCTCGCCTCGCGATTACGGCGGCCGGCGGTTCTCGAAGACCGGTTCTTCCGGCTGGTCACGTACAGCGCACACGACGAGCCCGTGGACGAGGTCCGGGAGGCGTCCATATTGCGGCGCCATGCTTCGGCCGAAGTCAGCCGGTGGCTCAGCGCGGTCGGCATTCGCCAGGCTCGGGGACCGGTGCGGGTGCCGGGTAATCCCGAGCTCAACATGCTGCCGCGCATCTGCTTCCCGGTGCGTTACCGCGAGATGCTGCTCGGATACCTGTGGTTCGTCGACGCTGACGAGTCCGTCGTGCCGGCCGACCTCGACTGGTGTGTTCACGAGATCGCGGACTTGGGAACACTGCTGCACCGCGAGAGCGTCGCCAGTGTCCCCTCGTCCGAGCGGGTGGCCGAGACGCTGCGGGCGCTCCTATCCGATTCCCCGACGGCCGCAGTCGCGGCGCGCGACCTCGTCGACGACGGGCTCATCAGCGCCGACGACGGTGTGGTGGTCGCGGTCCTGCAGGCGGTCCGAGGCCCGTCCACCGCCAGTGCGGCGGTGCGCGACGCGCTGACCGAGGCGCTGATCGGGTCGCCCCACCTCTACCGGCGAGGCAGCGCCCTGCACCTCGCCCGCAAGGACCACTCGGTATTGCTGCTGGCGGCGCCCGGTACCGACGACACTCGGCTACGGTCCCAGCTCGAGTCGCTGCATGCGATCGCGATGAGCGAGTTGACCGCATCCGAGCCGAATGCAGAGCTAGTCATCGGTGTCGGCGCACACCAGGCAGACCTGGCGGGGGCCCATGAGTCCTACGGAGAGGCGCGGATGGCCGCGATGGCCGGTGGTGCGCTCCCGAATGCCGGCCCTGTCGTGTTGTGGGCCGAGCTGGGCGTGTACCAGGTGGCCGCGAAGCTCGCCGCGCGCGACGAGGTCACGCCGGTGCTGCACGAGGGGCTGCGCTCGCTGTTGCACTCCCCCGAGGCGCTGCCCTTGCTCGAGACGCTCGAGACCTACCTCGATGCGGCCGGGAACGCCCAGGTGACGGCCGAGACGCTGCACCTGCACCGGACTTCGCTGTACTACCGGTTGCAGCGCGTCGAACAGCTCGCGCGTACCGACCTGAAGGACGGCATGGAGCGGCTGGCGCTGCACCTCACCCTGAAGGTGGCCCGGCTCACCGGCGAGTACGTGCCGCGGCATGACGATTGGGTCGGGAGTGAACCCGAGTCGGCACTGCGCCGTATCGGCCGCGTCGCCGAGCGAGCCACCCAGGTCCGCGTCCCGATTCCCGCCCAAGCCATCCGCTAGCCTCCCCACCGCGTTGATCATGCAGGAGTGGGAGCG
>DATHUM010000365.1:0-6234 GCA_035462225.1 Jiangellaceae bacterium
AACCCGGTCAGTCACCTGGCTGACGCTGCCCGCGGTCTCATGCTTGGCGGTCCAGTTGCAGAGCCGGCCACCTGGTCCCTGCTTTGGGCTGCGGCGATCGTGCTGATCTTCGCGCCGCTGTCGGTCTGGGCATTCAAACGCCGAGTGTGACTCGGGCGAGCTCGCAAGCCCGCTCCCGCGTGGCAGCAAGGCGGCCGCGTTCGTACGCCTCCGCGAATCTCGTTTCGCCGAGGGCGGTGCGCGCGGCCGCTTCCACGCGGTTCGCGTCGGCAGCTGAGGCGTCCGGGACACTGCGTACTGCGGCGGTGCTGCCCAGCAACTCCGCCGCGGCCTCGGGCCGGTGTTCGGTCATCGCGAGGTCGGCGATGCCAATCAGCGTTCGGCTGATGACCCAGGGATCGGCGGACGGCGACGTTCGGTCGAGGGCATCTCGATGGCGCTCGCGCGCAGCTTCGATCTGCCCGTCAGCAGCCGCCACAAGGCCCAGCGCGGTGGCCAACGAGCCGTGATGCTCTGAATCGGGCCTCAGGTCAGCTGCCAACCGCGTGGCTCGGTGCAGCTGATCGCGGGCCGTGGCGCAGTCGCCGGACAATCTCGCGATCTCCGCGGTGACCACGCGCGCAGCGATGCGGTTCTCCAGGATGCCGCTACGCTCGGCCTCTTGTACCGCCTGGCGGAGCTCGGCCCGAGCTCGGTCGTGCTCGCCGGTCAGCCAAAGCTGCCGGCTTAGGAAGATGCGCAGCTGCGTCATCTCCTCGATGCTCGACAGCTCGGCCACCAACGCGAGGGCGTCGCGGCTGTGCGCTGCCGCTGCGTTGAAATCACCACTCCAAGACTCGACTTCCGCGATCGCTCCGAGCGCCATCGCGATCACGGAACGGTCACCGGTGGACCGGAACTCTTCGAGCGACTGACGTAGGTCCGATGCGCCTTCATCGTGGCCGGCACCGCTGTAGAACCTTGAGTACGCACGCATGAGTAAGGCGGTGCCTCGGACCCACGGGTCAGGATCCGCCAGCAGGGCATCCGGGACATTCCACGAAGTGCCGTCTTTCCACGCCTTAGCCATGCTCGCCATCGGCTGGACAAGCCGCAGCATCGGATGCCGCCGCTGGTCGACCTGGCCGGCCAACCGGACGGACGTTTCGAACCATGCCTCGGCACGTTCGTCATCCAGCGGCCAGTACGAGGCGTAGGCACACAGCCCGCCGTTCGCGTAGGCAAGGGCCCGCGCGATCTCCGGCGTCTCTCCGGGCAAGCTGACGGCTGCGTCTGACAATGCCAGGCCATCTACCCGCTTGCCTCTGAGGTTCCAGTACGAGCCGAGTGCCCCGACGAAGCGCACAGCTGTTGCGGCATCCCCAGTGTCAATAGCATCCCGGAGGGCGGCGTGCATGTTCTCGTACTCCGCGTCCAACCGCTCCAGCCAGATCAGCTGATCGGCCGTGCGCAGATGGGGTTCCGCGGCCTCGGCAAGCTCGAGGAAGTACTCAGTGTGGGCACGGTGCACCAGGTCTGTCTCACCCGCCTCGGCGAGCCGCTCGAGCCCGTACGCCCTGATGGTTTCGAGCAGGCGATACCTCGGCGTGCCGTTGCGGTCAAGCACCAGCAGGGATTTGTCCACCAGGGCCGTCAGCAGGTCGAGGATGTCATCGTGCGGATGGCCGGCGGCGGTCAAGACCTGCTCGGCAGCCTCCGGAGTCGCGCCACCGGAGAAGTACGCGAGCCGTCGCAAAAGCGTGCGTTCGTCGTCGGTTAGCAGGTCCCAGCTCCAGTCGACCACCCGGCGGAGCGTCTGGTGTCGAGGCAGTGCGGTGCGGCTGCCCGCCGTAAGCAGACCGAAGCGGTCGTCCAACCGGCAGGCGATCTGATTCAGTGTCATGGTGCGGAGCCGGGCTGCGGCCAACTCAATCGCCAACGGCATCCCGTCAAGTGCGCGGCAGATCGCCAAGACGTCGCCCACCGTCTCGTCGTCCAGCAAGAAGTCGGGGTAAGCGGCAGCAGCGCGGTCGACGAAAAGCCGCACTGCCGGAAATGTCGCCGCGATGGCCGCGATGGTGCCTTGCGCGGGCACGTCCAGCGGCTCGACGGGCCGGAGTGCCTCGCCGGTCACGCCAAGCGGCTCGCGGCTGGTGGTGAGGATTCGCAGCCGAGGGCACCGGCCGAGCAGGTGATCGGCGATGGCGGCCGCCGCGTCGACGAGGTGTTCGCAGTTGTCGAGGACGAGCAGCAGATCCTTGTCGCCCAGCGCACCGGTGAGTCGATCAAGGACGTCGGTGCTGGTGCCGAGGTGCTCGGCGAGTTCGCCGAGCAGCGTGGCCCACGACGTCGCCGGAATCCGCGACCGGGCTCGCGGCACTATCGCTTGCTCGTGCAGGCCGAGCGTGGTGAGAATCGCCTGTGGCAGGGCCGATGCGCTACCGAGAGCCGCCAGCTCGACGAGCCAAGCACCGTCGGGCAGCTGGTGCAGCAGCGAGCGTGCCGCCTCGACAGCGAGTCGGGTCTTGCCTGAGCCACCTGGGCCGGTCAGCGTCACCAGCCGTGATTCGCTTACCAACTTGCCAACTCGCACGATGTCGTCGTCTCGTCCGATGAAGCTCGTGACGCCGGCTCGAAGGTTCGTCGGTGCGGAAGCGACGCCGCGTGGCGATCCTGCATCGCCACGCAGAATTCGTAGGTGTAGGTCGCCCAGCTCCCGACCGGGATCTGCGCCGAGCCGTTCAGCGAGCGTTGTGCGCAACCGGTCGTACTCGGCCAGGGCGTCGGCGGGCCGGCCGGCGGCCACCAGCGCCTGCATGAGCAGGTGAGCCGCCCGTTCGCGGGTAGGGTGCTCGGCCACGACCGCTTGAAGCCCCGAGATGTCCGGCGGGCCATTGCCACCCCGCAACTGCGCGTCCGCAAGATCCTCGAGGGCCGAGACTCTGAGTTCGTTGAGCCTGGCCACCGCGCGTTGTACGGCGCCGGAGTCGGCGACGTCGGTCAACGCGGGCCCGCGCCAAAGGGCCAGCGCGCGGCGGAACGTGTCTGCGGCAAGCCGGGGATCGTCGGCCAGCGTATTCCTGCCGGCGGCGATCAGCTGCTCGAATAGGTAGGCATCGATGCTCTCCGGCGCGAGCGTGAGGCGGTAACCGGCGCCGTTCGATTCGACAAGGCCTTCGGGCAGCGCCCGGCGCAGCCGCGATACCAGGGCTTGCAGGGCGTTGGCGCCGCCTGTCGGCGGATTGTCCGGCCACAGCGAGTCGATGAGCTTGCGCTGTGTTTGAACCCTCCCGGTTCCGAGGGCGAGTACGGTCAGCAGCGCCCGCAGCCGGGCACCGCTGAGTTCGATCGGGTCGCCCGCGTCGGTATGGACGTCGAGCGGCCCGAGGATGTCGATCCGCACTCACCTATTGTGCCTACCCGTACCGAACCACCACGGCCGTCATCGACGTTCGCGATTGACCGTCGCCTGCCAACCGGTGCCGGTCGTCGCGCAGCAAGTCGACACCGGCCTGGACCCGGACCGATCCGTCAATCGTCACGCTGCCGTTCGTACATGCCTCGGACATAGCCGGCTTGGCCGGCGTGCTGTAGGCAATCGTTGATCACGCTGACCAGCCGGACTCCGACGGTCACCGGCGGGTCGTAAGACCGGTCGATGATCCGGTCGAGTTAGTCAGGCGTGATGGTGGCGGCGTACTCTATGGACCGGTCTGCCACAGCGTCGTGGTAGGCCAGCAGCTGATCAGGACTTCCCGGGCGCAACGCAGCCACCTGCTCGGACGAGTGGGCGTAGCCGGTGTCGTTAAGGTCACCGGCGAAGCCGATCTGTTCGGCCCACGGGCCGTCGTGCCAGACCTGGGCCCGCTCGGCGATCTCGGCCACGTGGTCGTCCTCGATCCGGGTCAGGTGCTAGACAAGCCAGGCGATGGAGTTGGCGGACGCGTCCGGCCGGTACGCCAGCCCTGCTGAGTCCAGCCCTGCGGCGGCCCGGTGCACGGCGCCCCTGATCCGCTCGAACGCGTCGATAAGAATGTCGGAGGTCTCCATCCGTCTCACTCTGCCAGTTGGAAGCAGGTGGCGCACACCACGCTTGCGCGTCGTCGTCGGTGGAGCGGACCAAGGTTTCATGGTGTCGCCATCACGACACTGCGGAAGCGTGGTGCGGCCGCGGGCTGCATCGTGGAAGCGTGGTGCATGCCGGGCGTCGCATCGTGGGTGCTTGGTCCGGCCGGGATCTGCACCGTGGACGCTCGATGTGAGCGATCAGGCGCCCGTGTAGTACTTGTCGGCGACGGCCAGTGCTTGATCGAGGATCTCAAGGCCCTCCTTCGCCTCGGCCTCGGTGATCGTGCACGGTGGTACGACGTGCATCCGGTTGAAGTTGACGAACGGCAGCAGCCCGCCGTCCGTACACGCCGCCGTGAGCTCGGACATGGCTGGGCTCGTTCCGGCGTACGGCGCAAGCGGCTCACGGGTCGTCCGATCGGCGACGAGTTCCAGCGCCCAGAACACGCCGAGGCCGCGCACCTCACCGATCACCGGGTGGCGCTCGGCCAGTGCGCGCAAACCGGGTCCGAGCACGTCGCGGCCGATGCGGTCGGCGTTCTCCACGATGCCCTCGTCGCGCATGGCGGAAATGGTGGCGACGGCGGCCGCGCACGCGAGTGGGTGGCCCGAGTAGGTCAGCCCCCCGGGGTAGGGACGTTCTGCGAACGTGGCCGCGATCTCGTCGGAGATGACGACGCCACCCAGCGGCACGTAGCCCGAGTTGACCCCCTTGGCGAACGTTATGAGGTCGGGACGAACGCCCCAATGGTCGCACGCGAACCAGCGGCCGGTCCGGCCGAATCCACACATCACTTCGTCGGTGATGAACACAATGCCGTGCCGGTCGCACAACTCGCGGACACCGGCAAGGTAGCCCGGCGGTGGCAGCATGATGCCGGCCGTGCCCGGGATGGTCTCGAGCACGATCGCCGCGATCGTCTGCGGCCCCTCGAAGGCGATCACCTGTTCCAGGTGCTCGAGAGCGCGCGAGCACTCCGTCGCCTCGGAGTCCGAGTGGAACGGCGACCGGTACCGGAACGGTCCGAAGAAATGCACCACACCGGCGCTGCCGGTGTCGTTGGCCCACCTCCGGGGGTCGCCGGTCAGATTGATCGCCGTCGAGGTGCCGCCGTGGTACGACCGGTACGTCGAGAGCACCTTCGGCCGGCCGGTGTGCACGCGAGCCATCCGGGTCGCGTGCTCGATGGCCTCGGCGCCGGCGTTGGTGAAGAACACCTTGTCCAGCCCGGCCGGGGTGAGACCGGCGATCAGGTGAGCCGCCAGCGAGCGCTGGTCGTTGGCATGCTGCGGGGCGATCGTACACAGCCGGCCGGCCTGCTCCTGGATGGCCGCGACGACCCGCGGGTGCTGGTGGCCGATGTTCGTATTGACCAGTTGCGAGGAGAAGTCGAGATAACGCTGCCCGGCTCCGTCCCACACGTACGAGCCCTCGGCTCTCGCGATGACCATCGGGTTGAGGGACGCCTGAGCCGACCAGGAGTGAAAAACGTGCGCCCGGTCGAGGTCGTAGGTCTGCTGACTGGAGAGCGCCGCAGTGTCGGTCATGCTCAGCTCTGAGTCGGGAAGCCGAGGTCGACGCCGCCGTGCGACGGGTCGAGCCAGCGTGACGTCACGACCTTGCCGCGGGTGAAGAAGTGCACACCCTCGGTCCCGTGCGCGTGGCTGTCGCCGAACAGCGAGTTCTTCCAACCGCCGAAGGAGTAGTAGGCCATCGGTACTGGGATTGGAACGTTCACCCCGACCATGCCCACCTGCACCTCGGTGACGAAGCGCCGGGCGGCACCGCCGTCATTGGTGAAGATGGCCGTTCCGTTGCCGTACGGGTTCTCGTTGACCAATTCCAATGCCGAGTCGTAGTTCGGCGCCCGCAGCACTGATAGCACGGGCCCGAAAATCTCGTCGTTGTAGACGGACATGCTGGGTGTCACGTGGTCGAGCAGGGAGGGCCCGAGCCAGAAACCATCCGGTTCGCCGTCGGGCTCGACCGTCCGGCCGTCCACGACGAGGGACGCACCGTCGGCCGCTCCGGCGTCGAGGTAAGAGGCCACCCGGTCGCGGTGGGCGCGTGTGACGAGCGGGCCCATGTCGCAGCCGCGTCGGCCGTCCCCTGTCCTGATCTTCCCGATCCGCGCGGAGATCGCGTCGACGAGCTCGTCGCCTATCGGGTCGACGGCGACCACAGCC
>DATHUM010000366.1:0-3549 GCA_035462225.1 Jiangellaceae bacterium
CCAGCACGAGCGCGGCCACGGCGACCGCGCCCACGAGTGTTCTACTCTTCATTTACAGACACCTCTCTAATCGCCGAGCGGCGAGCGGCCGCCCGGGGTTCTTGTCGTTGTCCGGGTGGGCCGGCTCGTGCCGGCCACAGCTGTCTCGAATCACCAATTCGGTCGGCAGGACCTCGTGGCGCGGCGCCTCGGCATCGCCGCGGATCCGGACATCCAGCAGCCGTGCGGCGTGGGCTCCGAGTGCCCGCATCGGTTGCCGCACCGTCGTCAGGCCGGCATAGCGGGCCGCCATGACGTCGTCCCAGCCGGTCACCGCCACCTGACCGGGCACCTGGACACCTGCCCGGCGAAGTCCCTCGATCAGCCCGAGGGCGACTTCGTCGTTGGCGCAGACCACCGCATCGGGAAGCTCGCCGGCCGCCAGATCGTCCGCTGCGCGCAATCCCTCTTCCTCGCGCAGCCCCACGCCGCGTGGTTCGTCAGGCGGCGCGATCCCGGCCCGCTCGAGTGCCACGCGGAAACCGGACCACCGCTCCATTGAGTCCGGCGATCGGTTCACGTCACCAAGGAAGACGAACCGGCGGCAACCATGACCGATGAGATGCTCGGTCAGCCGGTGTGCGCTCTCGTCGTTCTCCGCCTTCACCGAATCGACCGCGCTCGGTGCCGGTCGCGCCAGCACCACGACGGGAATGCCGCGCTGGGCGATCTCTTCGATGACATCGTCACTTACCGTTCGCCCGAGCACGACGAGCCCGTCGACCCGGCCAGCCAACTCACGCACCATGTCGGGAGCGGCATCGCGACCGTGCGTGGACAGGATCAGAACCGACCGGCCAAGCTCTCCGGCCATCTCCTCGTATCCCAGAACCACCTCTGCGTAGTACGGCCCGGAGAGATCGGGGAACACGATGCCGTTTGCGGCATGCCGGCCCTCGGCCAGGGAACGGCCCAGCGCACTCGGCCGGAACCCCAACTCGGACACGGCGGCGAGAACACGGTCGCGGGTGGCGGGCGTAACCGGCGTCGTGCCGCGGAGCACTCGAGAGACAGTCGCGATGGACACTCCAGCGTGCGAAGCGACGTCTCGGATGGTGACGCCATCGCGGTTCGCGACCGCCACGACAGACCTCCTCACTCCCCACCCAGAGGTCAATGTAACCGGTATCTGATACCGGTTACAAGACTTCCGTGCTGCCAACTTACCCCGGCCGGCACCTCTACCTCGTGGGCACCTCCGTCGCGCAACAAGGGCCGGTCCACCAGGACCTGCCCTTGCTTTGGAGTCGGCGCACTACCCCTTGATCGACATCACCAACGCTGCGCTGAGCCGGATGCTCATGGGGGGCATGGCACCGGCCGGTGAACAGCCGGTGATGCAAACGTCGACGAAGGGCGCGATCTTCTACGAGGTCCGCTCGGTCGGCCAGAAGAGCAACGGCCAGCTCGAGAACCTGTTCCGGATACCGACGATGGCAGTGTTGAGGGCTGCTGCGGACGGATCCCTGGCGACCGACGACATCTTCGGTTACACCGACATCCCGTTCGCGAGTCAGGGACCCTGCAAAGTCTGAGCCTCCGGGGTCTCATCAAGATTGTCAGGCCCGGCCGGCTTCCGCCGGGCCTGACGATTCTGGCCTCGGTGTTACGCAGGTAAGGAGTGAAGTACTTCTTGACATGACCTAGATGCCGGGAGAGTGTTGGCCTGTCCGGTGGCCGGTTCTGGCAGGCGTGAACTCCGCCTCCACCCCGGCCAGTACTGCCTCGTTGCAGGAGGAACAATTGATCAGCAGAAACAAGGCGGCACTCGTAGGCCTGGGTGTCGCGACAGCAATGACGACAATCGCAGCCACCGCTGCCAATGCCGCCGTGCCTACCGACACGAGCGGCTTGCGAGACGCCGTGACCGCCGATGCGATCATGGATCACCTGGCGGAGCTACAGAAGATCGCCGACAATAATGGCGGTACGCGGGCCAGCGGCACGCCAGGCTACGACGATTCGGTGGAATACATCGCAAGCCTTCTGGAAGCGGCCGGCTACCAAGTCACCGTGCAGGACTTCCTGTTCAACTCGTTCACCGAGCTCTCTGAACCGGTGATGGAGCAGGTTTCGCCGAACGACGTGACGTACGTTCCCAACGTGGACTTCATCACTGCTGAGTACTCCGGCAGCGGTGATGTCACGGCGCCGTTGCAGGCCGTGGACCTCATCCTGCCCCCGGGTGCGCAGGCCAACACGTCCACCAGTGGCTGCGAGGCTTCCGATTTTGCGAACTTCGTCGCCGGCAACATCGCGTTGGTGCAGCGTGGCACGTGCAGCTTCGCGCAGAAGGCGGAGAATGCGTTCGACGCCGGCGCCGTCGGTGTGATCATCTTCAATGAGGGCCAAGACGGCCGCCAGGAGACGCTCGCCGCAACGCTCGGCTTCGAGTTCAGCGACCCGATCCCCGTCGTCGGCACGTCCTTCGAGATCGGCAATGAGCTCGCGGGTTTGCTCCAGTCAGGCGAGGTCATCATCCACCTGGAGACCGACACACTGATCGAGCTCGACGTCCCAACATCGAACCTGATCGCCGAAACCCCGACCGGTCGGGACGACCGCGTGATCATGGCGGGCGCCCACCTCGACTCCGTGTCCGATGGCCCCGGCATCGAGGACAACGGCACCGGCTCAGCGACACTGCTGGAGACCGCGCTCCAGATCGCGGATCTCGGCGTCGAGCCACGGAACAAGATCCGCTTCGCGTGGTGGGGTGCCGAGGAAGCCGGCCTGGTCGGCTCGCAGTTCTACGTCGACTCGCTCACCAGGAAAGAGGCCAAGAACATCGAGCTGTACCTCAACTTCGACATGATCGGCTCGCCCAACTTCGCTCGGTTCATCTACGACGGCGATGGTTCGGCGTTCGGGATCAAGGGTCCGAGCGGTAGCGACGACATCGAGCAGCTCTTCGAGGACTTCTTCGACTCTCAGGGCCTGGCTTCGGAGCCGACGGCTTTCGACGGACGGTCGGATTACGACGCGTTCATCAACGCGGGCATCCCCGCAGGTGGCCTGTTCACGGGCGCGGAGGGCGCGAAGACAGCAGACCAGGTGGCGCTTTATGGCGGCCTCGCGACATTCGACGGCGCGCCGGTGTCGTATGACCCGTGCTACCACCAGGCCTGCGACAGCCTGAACCCGATCGGCGACGGCGCCGACGCGGGTCTCTACGAGGCGCTCAACGACGCGTACGACGGCGCGCTGGAGTACCAAGGTGTGATCAGCAACGTGAACACCATTGTGCTGGAAGAGATGTCCGACGCGGTGGCGCACGCGATCTGGACCTATGCGATGTCCACCAGTTCGGTGAATGGCACCGCGAAGGCATCCCCAGTCGCGGCAGAGAAGGTCGGGGACCGCCTCGGCGCTCACCTGATGCGCTGACGGATCGCCCCTATCTGGCGTCGGCCTCCCGGGAAGTGTTGTCCCGGAAGGCCGGCGCCGCCTTGGTGCACCCCCGGCTCAGAACACCGGCTTGCCGCCGGTTACTCCCAGCACGGTCCCGCT
>DATHUM010000367.1:0-5761 GCA_035462225.1 Jiangellaceae bacterium
CCGGCCGGTGCGCACGTCTTCGTCGGTACGGCCACCGGCACGCCCCGCACGCTCGTAACCGCCCTGGAAGAACAGGCCGTCGAGCACCCCGGCGTGCGCCTCGTCCACTTCCTCGCCGACACCGGGCAGCCGAGTGCCATCCTGCGCCAACGGGTGCTGTACGTCGGCACCAACGTCGCCGGCCTGATGGACAGCGGCCGAATCGAGTACATTCCCCTTCCGCTGACCGATGCGCCGCGGCTGATGCGGCGGGGCCGACTGCGAGTCGACGTTGCTCTTGTGCAGGTGAGCCCACCTGACGTGGCGGGCCGGTGCTCTCTCGGCGTGGCCGTGGACACCACACTCGAAGCGGTCCGGCAAGCCGAGATGGTGATCGCCGAGATCAACCCGGCCATGCCCCGCACCGGGCCGCACGGCCTGGTGCCCTTCGAGCGGTTCGACGAGGTGGTGGAGGTCGAACCGGCGGTGGCCGAGTACGTCCACCCGCCTGGAGGTGAGGTGGCCGAGCAGATCGCCCGCTACGTCGCCCGCCTGGTCGACGACGGATCGACTTTGCAGGTGGGCCTCGGCCGCGTCCCCAACCAGGTGCTTCAGTACCTCGGCTCCCGCCGCGACCTGGGGATCCACTCAGACGTCATCACCGACTCGATCGTCGACCTGGTGGCAAGTGGTGCGATCACCGGCCGACGCAAGACGATGAGCAAGGGACGGGTCGTCGCGAGCCTCGCGCTCGGTACCCGCCGCCTGTACGAACATATCGACGACAACCCCGACGTGGTGCTGCGGCCGATCGACGAGGTCGGCGACCTCGACGTGGTCGCCGCCCAGCGCCGGATGGTGTCGATCACCCAGGCGTTCAGCATCGATCTGACCGGTCAGGTCTGCGCCGAGTCGCGCGACGGACGGCCCTACGGCGGGGTCAGCGCGCAAGTCGACTTCCACCGGGGAGCCGTGCGGTGCCGCGACGGCCGGGCCATCGTGTGCCTTGGAGCACTCGCGTCGGACGGCACGTCGGCCATCAAACCGGCGCTCGCGCCGTACGAGGCGGTGACGGTTCCACGGTGGGACGTGCACTGGGTCGTCACCGAATACGGCACGGCATACCTGCAGGGCACGTCGTTGCGCGAGCGGGCCGTCGCCCTCATCGAGATCGCCCATCCTGACCACCGGGACGATTTGCTGGCCGCGGCCGGCTCGCTCGGGCTGGTGCAGCCCGGGCAACGCCTGCGCAGCCGTCGCGCCTACCCGGTCGATGAGGAGCGCGAGGTCGCTCTGCGCGACGGCACCACCGTGCTCGTCCGGCCGACCCGCACTGCCGACGCCCCAGCACTGCAGGCCATGTTCTACCGGTTACGCCCGGAGGATGTCATGACCCGCTTCTTCCGCCGCTTGTCCTCCCTCACGCTGGCGCATGCGGAGCACCTGGCCAGTGTGGACTACCGCGAAGAGATGACCTTCGCCGCGGTCCTCGGCGATCGGGAGACCGGCGAAATCGTCGGTACCGGAAGTTATTTCGTCGATCCCGAGACCGGGATGGCGGACATCGCTTACATGGTCGATCCCGCCTGGCAGGGCAAGGGACTCGGAACCCACCTGCATGCCATCACGCTGGACTACGCGCGCCGGCACGGTGTCCGTGGCTTCACGGCCGACGTCCTGACCGGCAACGACCCGATGATGACGATCTTCCGGCGGTCGCCCGGGGACCTCGAGATCGTCGAAGCCGAGGACCATTTCGAGATTGCGCTGACGTGGCCCGCATCGAGCAGGTGACTACCGTCGCGGACTCGCGGCTCGCCGACTACGTGTCTCTCCGGGATGTGCAATTGCGCAAGTCCATCGAAGCCGAGCACGGCCTGTTCATCGCGGAGGGGGAGAAGGTCGTGCGGCGGGCGGTCGGCGCGGGCTATGCGGTTCGCTCGCTGCTCATGGCGGCCCGCTGGCTGGACACGCTCGCCGACGTCCTCGATGCGGCCGTCGACGTGCCGTGCTACGTGGCGGAGGAGGGACTCATCGAGCAGGTCACCGGCTTCCACGTGCACCGCGGTGCACTGGCGGCCATGCACCGGCGCCCGCTGCCGGCCGTCGGCGAAGTGCTAGCGGGTGCTACTCGCGTCATCGTCTGCGAGGACCTGGTCGAC
Organism: Jiangellaceae bacterium; assembly: GCA_035462225.1. Lineage (GTDB taxonomy): Bacteria > Actinomycetota > Actinomycetes > Jiangellales > Jiangellaceae > JASLBX01. The sequence continues at coordinate 2,142 of DATHUM010000367.1, forward strand.
CACACCAACGTAGGCACGATCTTCCGCTGCGCAGCGGGCCTCGGCATCGACGCGGTGCTGCTGAGCCCGCGCTGCGCCGATCCGCTGTACCGCAGGTCGGTGAAGGTGTCGATGGGCGCGGTCCTCACCGTGCCGTATGCCCGCATCACAAACTGGTACGACGCCATGGTCGAGTTGCGCGGCGCGGGCTTTCAGGTGCTCGCATTGACGCCCGCCGCAGACGCGGTCCCCATCGAGGAAGTGGTCCGCGCCGAGCGGATCGCCCTCGTCCTGGGCTCAGAAGGTGCAGGGCTGTCCGAGCGCTGGATGGCGACCGCGGACTACCGAGTTGTCATTCCCCTCGCAGCTGGAATCGACTCCCTCAACGTCACCGCCGCCGCTGCCATCGGCGCCTACCTGGTCCGCAGAATCGACCCATAGCGAACGTCCGGGTTCTTGTTGATACGGCGACCTGGTTCACGAGCGAGGCATGGCCGCGGTCATCATCACGCCCGACTCGGGTGCTGGCGTGCCGCCCGAGGTCGGGGGACGGCGGCCGGCCGAGCCCCGCCGTCGCCCAGGCGGACCTAGACCAGGATCGCGGCCCGGGCTTCGAGCGGCTGCCCACCGGGAACCACGAGGGCGGCGTCGCATCCCGTGCACGCGTACTCGGCGGGCCAGGAGTCCGGCACCTGTACAAACTCGCGCATTGCCGCACATCCAGCGCACCACTGCTGCATGGTCTCCACGTTTCTGACCATGTCAGAACGGCGTGACATGCTGGGGGAGACACGCCGAGGCCACGACTTTGCGGTGAAGGACCGCTGGTACCGGCCCCGGCGCGCCGGCAATGCCGGATCCCCTGGCTTGCAGGGAGTGTTTCGGGGGATGATCGGTGTGACGGAAGGAGCGCACGATGCAGACGGTGTGGAAAGGGTCGATTTCGTTCGGCCTAGTGTCGATCCCCGTCCGCCTCGTGGCGGCGACCGAGGAGAAGGACGTCCGGTTCCGCCAGGTTCACGCAGCCGACGGCGGCCGGATCCGGTACAAGCGGGTGTGCGACGCCTGCGGCAACGAGGTCGCCTACGCCGACATCGCCAAGGGATACGAGCTGCCCGGCGGCGACATGGTCGTCCTGACCGACGAAGATCTCAGCGACCTGCCGGTCTCGTCGAACAAGGTCGTCGAAGTAATGGCGTTCGTACCGTTCTCCGAGATCGACCCGACGGGTCTGTCCCGCGCGTACTACGCCGAGCCGAGCGGCGACGCCAAACCGTACGTGCTGCTCCGCGACGTCATGGAGCAGGCCGATCGGGTGGCGATCGTGAAGATCTCACTACGCAGCCGTGAACGGCTCGCCGTGCTGCGCGCGCGTGAAGGTGTGCTCGTGGTCCAGACCATGTTGTGGCCCGACGAGGTCCGGCGGCCGGACTTCGGATTCCTCGAAGACGAGCCGACCATCCGCCCGCAGGAACTGCAGATGGCCGAGTCGTTCGTCGAGGCCATGGGCGGCGACTTCGATCCCGACGAGTACGTCGACGAGTACCGCACAGCGCTGCTCGACGCGGTCGAGGCCAAGGTCGAGGGTGCGGAGATCACCAAGGCACCTGAAGTCGCGCCGGACGAAGGCAAGGTCGTCGATCTGATGGATGCCTTGCGCCGGAGCGTTGCCGAGGCCAAGAAGAAGCGCGGCGAGGCCGAAGAGGAGCCCGCGGCAAAGAAGCCGGCCAAGAAAGCCGCGGCCAAGCGCAAGTCCGCCTGAGTTCGATCACGTCCGGCAGGCCGGACACGACCTACACGTTCGCCAGCCTCTGGCCGTGTAGCCGACGCTCGTGGGCGACCCACGTCGAGGGCCACATCCGCAGCCCGGCTTGGGCTACGCGACCACTCCCGGCCTTCCTACGGCGACCACCCGCCCTCGGACCAACCGGCGGCGTCCGTCGTCCCAGGCCACCGCGACCACCCGCCTCGGACCACCAACGACCGCCCGGCTCGGACCACCAACGACCGCCCGGTTCGGACCACCAACGACCGCCCGGTTCGGACCCCCAACGACCGCCCGGTTCGGCCCACCAACGACCTCCCGGTTCGGACCCACCCTGCGTCGTCGTCTCGGCCAAGAATTCGATCTCCCGAGCGAAATCGTTCCTTCCTGATCGAATCGTCGGTGATCATGGGGTTTTGGGGGTCCAGCCGGCGAATTGATCAGGAAGGAACGATTTCGCTCGGCAGGATAACGCTTTCCCCGAGCCAATGCTCGACGAGGTCGCGTCACGGAAGGGCATCGAGCAGGGCGCCGGGGCCGACGACAGCGGCGCCGGCGTTCTCGACCCTGCCGCGGAGTTCACGGTCGGCGGTCACGGCGACGATGTGGTCGTAGGGACGCTCGGCCGCCTGCTCGGCCGCGAGGTCGGCAAGCAGCTGATCGCCGTCTCGCGAGGCTGCGTGGACCTCGACACCGGGCGTGGGCGCAAGATCCCGTGCCTGGCCCTCGACGACAAGATGAACCTCCGGCCACCACCGCTCACCGGGGAGTCCGAGCGGCTTCGCCGGCAGGCCGTCGCGGGCCGTGCCGGCGATCTGATCACGCAGTCGCGCGGCAGCGCCGAGCCGGTCGTGCCACCAGCCGTCGGGGCGGGATCCCATCACGTTCGCCACGTCGACGAGCAGCACCAGCCGGCGGGGCGCCTGGTTCTGCAGCTGGGTCCATGCCGACGCGAAACCGGGGTGAAGGGGCAGCTCGGCGACCTCGCCGGCCGGCACCCATCGGATTTCTTTGCTCTCCGGGTCCGACGGTCGCGCGGGGACCCGATGCGGCACTCGGGCCACGACCGTGGTGTAGGACCAGGTCTGATGATCGTCCACCCATGTTTGGGTGATCGTGACATCTGCAGGGCGGACCGCCGCTTCCTCCTCGGCTTCGCGCAGCGCCGCTTCGGTAGCCGGCTCGGCCGACGAGCGCGCACCCCCAGGGACTCCCCACGTGCCGCCATGGTGGCTCCAGTCGGCGCGATGCTGCAGCAGCGCGGCTCCATCCGGAGCCATCAGCAACAGACCCGCCGCGCCGTACCGGCCCCAGTGCCGGTGACCCCACGCGCAGGTGACCCAGCCATCACCGTCGGTTCGACGCAGCATCATCATCACTCGAGGCTCTCACGGCCAGCCCCTTGCGCCGAAGCTGCAACGGCACGACGTACCAGAACACGCTGAACCACAGCACGACTCCGATGACCACCGCGATGGCACGTGGCCGTGGCAGCACGACGTCCAGGGCCAGCAACAGGCCGCCGGCGACGGACCCGAGCATGAGCACCAGGCCACCGATGGCCATCCTGGCCGCGGTCCGCACCAGCTCCGGCCGCAGCCGCCTCCTGTACACCATGCGGTGGACCGACACTGGCGCGATGAGCAGCCCGGCCGCCATGGCGGTGAGGACCAGGGTTACGGCGAACACGACGTGAGAAAAATCGCCCGCCTCCTGAAAGGGTTGGCTGAACGCGACGACCAGCAGGAATGCGAACAGGATCTGGATGCCCGTCTGAGCCACGCGTAGCTCCTGAAGCAGCTCCAGCCAGTGCCGGTCCAACTGTTCGGCTTCGTTCTCGTCGCGAGTGTAGGAACCGTCGGCCATAGCCCTATCG
>DATHUM010000368.1:0-11335 GCA_035462225.1 Jiangellaceae bacterium
GGTGCGGCTCACCGCAAGCGAGTGAGCCAGCGCGCGCGTCGACGGTAATCGCTCACCGACCCGCAGGTGACCACGAGCCGCCGCGTCACGAAGCTGTCCGGCCAGCTGGTCGGCCAGCGGCCGGTGGGATGCCCGGTCGAGGACGAACGGCAACTCGTCCATCAAGTGGCCTTTCATTCTTTGCTCCAATTGGCCGTTCCAGGATGCCACTCGGCGCTGGCACGCTTGGCGCATGTCGCCTACTGCGCTCTCGCCGACCCCGCGTAGCACAGTCAACCGCGCCAAAGAGCGCGCCCGGACGGACCGCGCGGAGCTGTACGAGCTCCTCGATTCCTGCCTGATCTGCCACCTCGGCGTCGTGCTCGACGGTGCGCCCGTCGTCCTGCCGACCGGCTACGGCAGGGATGGCGACACCCTCTACCTGCATGGATCGACCGGTGCGGCGAGCCTGCGGGCCGTCGTCGGAGGGTCTCCGGTCAGCGTCGCGGTCACCCGGGTCGACGGTGTCGTGTACGCGCGGTCGGTGTTTCACCATTCGATGAACTACGCCAGCGCGGTCATCCACGGAACCGCCGTGGTGCTCTCGGACCCCGAGGACAAGCTCGCCGGGTTGCGCGCGCTCACCGAGCACCTCGCACCCGGCTCCTGGGAGGCAACCCGGCAACCGACCCGCAAGGAACTCGCCAAGACGACCGTCCTTGCGCTGTCACTTCACGAAGCGTCGGTGAAGATCCGGTCCGGTCCGCCCAAGGACGAAGACGAGGACGTCGAGGCTGCCGCCGTGTGGGCCGGCGTGCTGCCGCTTCACCAGAGCTGGGGCGACCCGGAGCCCTGCCCGCTGCTGCCAGAGACCCTCGCGACTCCGGCGAGAGTCCTCACGCGCACGAACGCGAGCGATTCCGCACTGACCTAGCCGCTCCCTCGGCGCCACCTCCCTGATCAAATCGTTCCTCCCTGATCAATCCGCCGGTGATCATGGGATTTCGGGGGTCCGTCCGGCGGTTTGATCAGGGAGGTGCGAATTGAACAGGCACAATGGCACATGTCACAGGGCGGCCTCGCGTGGGACCTACTTCGGAGGGCTAGACGTCCGCTGACCACCCGGTCTGCGCGGCCCACGCGTCCGCGCGGTCCAGGGCGTCATGGATCCAGGGCGTCTTGCGCCCGGCATAGTCGTCGATCGTCTCGTGCGGGTGTGCGGCCAACTCTCGTTTGAGCGCCTCGTATTCCTCTACACCGGACGGAGTCGCCCGCAGCCAGTCACGCAGCAGCAACGCATCGCGCCAGGTCGGCGACTCGACCGGCCGGACGTGGACGTTCGCCGCCCGGCCCGGATCGGCATTGCAGGCCATGGCCTTGTCGTGCTCCCCGCCGTCCCGGCCGGTGTCCCACCACCGTCCCGGCATCCGAACCAGGCCCGCACCCGTCAGCGAGCCGGCGACCTCCTCGGCGGTCAGCAGGTCCGTGCAGACCACCTGCAGATCGATGACGTCCTTGGCGACCAGGCCGGGCACGGACGTCGATCCGACGTGATCCACCCGCAGGATGCGCCTGCCGGCACAGTGCCGCACCCGCTCGATCAGCCGCACCGCCTGCGCGGGCCAGGTTGGATCCGGGGCGGCGAGCACCGCCCGTGTCAACCGTTGGGCCGGTCTCCCGGCCCGCAGATTCGCCTCGAACGGGACGAGCCGACCTGTCCACACCGAGTCCACCGCGGCGACGGCGTCGTCCGGCGAACCCGAGTTGTCCAGCCAGACGTCCGCTGCCACACGCCGAGCGTCGTCGTCCGCCTGTGCCCGCACGCGCGCCCACGCGTCATCCTCGGATATGGCGCGGGACGCGGTAATACGTCGCACTCGTTCGCCGGCCGGCGCATGGACCACGATGACCAGCGCGAACCCCTTGCCGAGGGAGTTCTCCACGAGCAGCGGAATGTCCTCGACCACGATCGCGTCGTCCGGCGCGGCTGCGACCAACTCCGACCGGCGGGCGTACACGAGCGGGTGGACGATCGCGTTCAGCGCGGCCCGGCGATCGTCGTCGGCGAAGACGATCTGTCCCAGCGCGGGCCGGTCGAGTGATCCGTCGGGCGCCAGAACGCCCGGCCCGAACTCCTCGACAACGGCCGCGAGCCCCGGAGTGCCCGGCGCCACGACTTCACGGGCAATCCGGTCGGCGTCCACGATCACCGCACCGAGCTCCTCGAGACGTCCCGCCACGGTTGATTTGCCCGATCCGATACCGCCGGTGAGGCCGACCCGGAGCACGCTCAGTTCACCCGCACCGTCGCGAAGACCGGCAGGTGGTCGCTGGCCAAGGTCACCGGGATGGCCACGTCGGCGAACTCGAGGTCCGGTGTGCCGAAGATCCAGTCGATCCGGTGGTCCGGGTTGAGGGCCGGGGAGGTGTTCCAGGCCGGGTCGCCGGCCACGTCCTGCGCGGACACCAGGCCGGTGCCGTCGAACCAGGGTGCGATGTCCTCTGAGCCCGGCCGCGCGTTGAGGTCGCCGCCGATCACCGTGCGCTCGCGACCGGCCCACTCCCCAAGCAACTGGCGGGCCTGGGCCACCCGGGTCGCCGTCGTGTCGTCCTGATGCTGCAGGTGAACGCTCCAGACATCGAGCGTCGAATCGCCTAGCGCAAGAGTGACGCCGACGTAGCCGCGTTGCATCGGGCCCTCGCCCCGGTCCATGGTCGCCGACCAGCTGTCCAGGATGGGCCGGTCGGCCAGGACCGCGTTGCCGAACTGGTGATCCGCCGCGGTCCCGAACGCGAGGTCCGTGCCGAGCCGACGGGACAGATAGGCCGCCGAGTCGAGCCCGCCGGCAAGCGGCCAGCCCCGAGCCACCTCTTGCAGCATGATCACTTCGGCCCCGCCGTTCTCGAGCACGCGAGCGATCGCTTCGGGATCGAGCCGGCCGTACCAGTCGACACCGCCGTGAATGTTGTACGTCGCCACCCTGATCTGACCCGTGGCCTCGGCGGGCGGTTGAACGTCCGGCCAGGTCAGAGCGAGCCAGGACGGTACGAGCAAAGCAGGGATCGGGCCCAGCGCTGCCACCCAGCGCATCGGCGAGACTCGCGTCGTGGGTGCGGCCGCCGGCGCCGGCGCGGTCCGGGCCAGCAGAACGACGACGATCGCGCCCGCCACGGGGAAGACGAACTGCGGCACACCCAGCGGGATCTCATATGAGATCTGGTAAGGCAGCAGCACAGCGACCAGGACGAGCGCACCCACTCCCGCCCCGAGGCCCGTTCGCCAGGCCTGCCGGTCCTCGCCGGCCGCTTCGGCACGTACTGCGGCCGTCGCCACCAGGGCGCCGATGGCCACCTGGCCGACGAGCACCCCGAATGGCACCGGCCAGCCGGTCAGGCCGGTGGGACCGGTCAGCAGGCCCGCCGCCAGCACCAGCGCCGCCCACGCCGCCCACGCGCCGGGCGCTCGTAGGGCTGGAGTCGCCGCTGCGAGCCCGAGCCCGAGCAGGACCACCGCGCCGGACATGGCCAGGCCCAGCCCACCCGAGGAGGCCACGAAGCCCGGGTTCGACAGGAACAGGGTCTGCAGCGCAAGAACCGGCCCGGGAAGCACGGCGAACCACCACAGGTCCGCTCCCCACCGAGCGTCCCTTTCGTTGATCAGAATGGCGACCAGAACCGCGATGAGCGCGACCGGCAATGCGCATCCGACGATCCAGCCGGCGGTGTCGTTGCGCCAGGCGGCGTCCCACGTCATCAGTGCGAGCCGGATGGCGGTGTCGATGACCAGGCCGAGGAAGATGGCCGAGCCTGACGTCAACGGCCCGATTCGAGCCACCGAGACCCGCAACGCGGTGGATAACGCGATCAGACCCAGCACCAGGCCGACGAAGGTGATCGCCAAGGCGGGCGTGTCCTGCACCTGCATGGTGAGCCGCGCCACGGCCAGCCCGGTGGCGCTCACCAGCAGCAACATCCGCGGACCGATGAGAGCACCGAGCGGTGCGGCCAGCAACGCCGTCGCGAACAGCACCGGGATAACGGCCGCGGCGGTAGTGAAGCCGATGCCTCCGGCGAAGTCGTAGAGCAACGGGAACGAGACCCGCATTACTTCGGCGACGGTGGCGGTGACGAGGACGACCAGCAGACTCGAGTCCTGCATGATGCGACGCACGGGCGAGACACTACGCCTTCGGCAACTGATCAGCTAAGGGTCTGAGACGGCGATAGCAGTTGTTCGACCATTGTGACCAACACGACCTGCTCCGCTGGATCGTCCAGCACGTCGCGCGACAGGGTCACGACGTACGTCAACGCCTGGTCGGCGACGACGTACGAGATGGTGTCGTCGCCGCGCAAGATGAAGCCGGAGTGGCCCGCGAGTTCCATCGCCTCGACCTGCTGACCGCCGATGCGCGCCGAATCCACCGTCGAGTCGACCCGAACCGTTGCGGCACCGGGATCGGTGTACGAGCTCACGGCGATCGTTACGTACGGCTCGCGCTCGCCACCGTCCTGGTCGCTCTCGTCGCCGTCGCCGTCGTCATCGGCGGCTTCGGTGCCGTAGTTGCACGTCAGCCGCTCGATCCGGCCCGAATCGGCCGGGAAGTCGTCCTGGTAGACCCGCGACGTACCCGCCATCGGAACCGCCATGATCTCTGCGACCCGGACGAACGGGATCAGCTGGCCACATTCCTGCGGGAAACCCGCCTCGGTCGGCTCGGCGTCAGTCGGTGTGCCCGTCGGCGTGGGGGTCGCCGTGGGCGTCGGGTCCTCCAGCATCGGATGCGTCGCCTCGTCCGGGTCGTCCTCGCTGCATGCGGCTCCGACCAGGGCGACTGCCACCAGGGCGGCCACTAGGCGACGTCTCACGGGGGCTACGGTACGTCCACCACCCGATGATCACGAAGACTTTGCAGCCGGATTCGGATGCAAAGTCTTCGTGATCACGTGAAACGGTGAGATCAGTTGCCGGTCAGCTTCTCGCGAAGCGCCTGTAGCGCCTCGTCGGAGGCGAGGGTGCCGGCCTGCTCCTGCTCGGGCGCAGCACCGCCGCTCGTGACCTCGCCGGCCTCGGCGTCGATCTCCTGTGCGGCCTCGATCTGGCCCTTGTGAACCTCCCACCGGGCGTGGGCCTCGGCGTACTGGCGCTCCCACTCCTCGCGCTGCTTCTCGTAGCCGGGCAGCCACTCGTTGGCCTCGGGGTCGAAACCCTCGGGGTACTTGTAGTTGCCCTGGTCGTCGTATTCGGCGGCCATGCCGTACAGCGTCGGGTCGAAATGGTCGAGCGCGGTGGATGCGACGTCGCCCTCGTTCGCCTGCTTCAGCGACAGCGAGATGCGCCGGCGCTCGAGGTCGATGTCGATGACCTTGACCATGACATCCTTGCCGACCTGAACGATCTGCTCGGGGATTTCGACATGCCGCTCAGCGAGCTCGGAGATGTGCACCAGGCCCTCGATGCCGTCGTCGACGCGGACGAACGCGCCGAACGGAACCAGCTTGGTGACCTTGCCCGGCACGATGTGGCCGATCTGGTGCGTGCGAGCGAATTGCTGCCACGGGTCTTCCTGGGTCGCCTTGAGCGACAGGGAGACGCGTTCGCGGTCCATGTCGACGTCCAGGACCTCGACGGTGACCTCCTGGCCCACCTCGACCACCTCGGACGGGTGATCGATGTGCTTCCAGGACAACTCGGATACGTGCACCAGGCCGTCCACTCCGCCGAGGTCGACGAAGGCGCCGAAGTTGACGATCGAGGAGACCACCCCGGACCGGATCTGACCCTTCTGCAGCTGCTGGAGGAAGGTGGACCGGACCTCGGACTGGGTCTGCTCGAGCCAGGCACGGCGGGACAGGACCACGTTGTTGCGGTTCTTGTCCAGCTCGATGATCTTCGCCTCGATCTCCTTGCCGACGTACGGCTGAAGGTCGCGGACTCGGCGCATCTCTACAAGGGACGCAGGCAGGAAGCCGCGCAGGCCGATGTCGAGGATCAGGCCGCCCTTGACGACCTCGATCACGGTGCCGGTGACGACACCGTCCTCCTCCTTGATCTTCTCGATCTGTCCCCACGCGCGCTCGTACTGCGCACGCTTCTTGGACAGGATCAGCCGGCCCTCCTTGTCCTCCTTCTGGAGAACCAGGGCCTCGACCTCGTCGCCGACGCTGACGACCTCGTTCGGGTCGACGTCGTGCTTGATCGACAGCTCCCGCGAGGGGATGACGCCCTCGGTCTTGTAGCCGATGTCGAGCAGGACCTCGTCCCGGTCGACTTTGACGACGACACCGGCAACGATGTCTCCGTCATTGAAATACTTGATCGTCTCGTCGATAGCGGCGAGGAAGGCCTCCTCCGACCCGACGTCGTTGACTGCGACTTGTGGGGTCGCGCTGGTCGGGGTGGCCTCAGTGCTGCTCGTCATGTGGTCGGGGGCTCCGGACAGGTTGGCTTGTGGTGTGTAGCGCGCTAACGGGCCCTGTGATCGCAGTGCCGCGAGGCCTGGACACCAGGGCTGGCGGCCGGACCGGTTGGGACGACATGTACGAGCGCGAGCCTGCTCGGTCTGAGGTCGCACAGGCCCACAGCGCGTGAAAAGGTTACCGGGCATGACCGATCACGGTCAATTGCACGCCCAGCACGCAGGGATAACGGAACGATATCACTCGTGCGGGTGGAGGCGGAACACCCGCCTTAGCCGGCGCGTTCGCGCCTCTCGAAGTCCAGGATCGACGCCCCGTCCGACTCGCCGCCGCTATCGTCGGGACTGTCGGTTTCGGCGTGCCGACCGGACGCGCGGCGCGGCCCACGTTCACGGAGCAGAAGGATCCCCGCTGCGAGCAACACCAGACCCGCGATGAGTGCCACCAGCGGCAGGACGTTTCGGATCAGGTTGAGCTGGCTGGCGGTCCCGCTGTACTCATCGATCAGACTCGCGACGGTTTCATCGGTGTACGCCAGCGTGCCATCGGTCACCTTGGCGATCTCTTCACCCTCGTACCGGAGGATCGAGTCCTGGTCCTCCTGACCCCTGATGATCACACCTGTGTTGGGTTCCACCCAGAGGGTCCGGACGTTGGAGTACACGCGCTCGACCTCGACAGCATCCTGGTCAACACCGGCCAGCTGGCCTGGCACGTCGAGCAGGTCGACCACCGTTGGCTGGACGGTCTGGACGAAGCGATAGACGGTCAAGCCGTCGATCTCCTCCTCGCCGTCGTACACGGCCGGCTGAGTGGCAAGAATGTTCGCGTCCCAGAACTCGTAGTCGCGCTTTTCGGTGCCGAAGGGGAACTTCAGGATCTGGCCCTCGTGTTCAACCGGCTCGCCGTTGACCGCCTGGTTGTAGCCCGGCACGCCGGCCCCGGTGTGGCGATCGAATGCGACGATCGACTCAGTGGCGCTGACCGTCTCGTCGCGAGCGTCCGCATTGTTGACGACCGTGTGCCACACCGCGACGTCGTCGTTGCTCTCACTCTCTGGCAGTTCCCCGACCAACGAGACTGTCCCGCGCGTCGAGGTGATGTCGGTGACCCGCTCAACCGCTGTTCGACCGGCAAGCACGGCCGCGATGTCCAGGATCCTGATGTCCTCGCCGAACGACACTGTCGTGGTCTCGGTGTCATGCGGGACGACGGCCACCTGCGGGTACACGAACCACCGCAGGAGGGGCGCCAGCAGCAGCAACAGAGTGCCGAGAGCTATAGCAACGAGCGCGATCGGGCGCCGCATGGCTACCTTCCAGGTCAAGGGACGCGTGCTGTAACGGTGACGAAACCTAGCGCACCAAGCTACCGGTGAGTAGGGCATGAGGCCAATCCGTGATAATTTGCTGCGCCAATGCCCGACGCCTCCGTTCAGCACCCGGGCCGCAAACTCGCGGCCCTCACTGGCCTGCGCGGCGTCGGGATGCTACTCATAGTCGTCAGCCACACGTCATTCCACAGCGGCGACAAGCTTCGGGGAGCTCTCGCGCCCGTTCTTGCGCGGATGGACCTAGGCGTAGCGCTGTTCTTCGCGCTGTCCGGCTTCTTCCTGTACCGCTCGTTCGCCCGAGCCGCCCTCGAAGGGCGTCCGCTGCCGTCTGTGCGCGCTTTTGCCGCGCATCGCGCGGTCCGCATCCTGCCTGCCTACTGGCTGGCGGTGCTCGCGGCATGGGTGCTCATCCCCGCGAACCACGACGCGGATGTCTCCGACCTGATCCGCCAACTGACTCTCACTCGGATCTACCAGCAACATGACACGAGCTTCTTCGAAGGAACCGTCCAGACCTGGAGCCTCGACACGATCGTCGCGTTCTACCTGTTCGTGCCGGTGGTGGCGTGGATCGCAGGTGCGGGCCTGGTCGGCGCACCACCGCGTCGAGCGCTTCGCCGACAGAGCGTGGTCATCGCCGCGTGTGTGGCTGCAAGCCCGGTCTTCACGGCCGCCTGGGCCGCGGGCTGGATCCCATGGCCGCTCGGCCACCATTGGCTACCGGCCTACTTGGGTTGGTTCGGGGCAGGTATGGCACTTGCCCTGGCCAGCCTGGTGCTTGCGAGAAACGAGGCCGGGCCGGTGTCCAGAGTGGCAGGAGTCGCCGCGTCGGTGCCAGGCACGGTGTATCTGGTCGCACTGAGCGCTTTCGCCATCGCCGCCACGCCGATTGCGGGCCCGGGAGGACTCGAACTCGGAGACGGCTTCCACCAGGTGGCGAGGATCGGCCTGCTTGGGGTGATCGCGTGTCTCATCGTGCTACCGCCTGCACTCGATCCGTCGTCGACGAACATCGCCACTCGAGTACTTTCCGTCCCTCCCCTGCTATGGCTCGGCGAGATCTCCTACGGCGTCTTCCTATACCACGTGGTCGCATTGACTCTCGTCGCGGACTGGCTCGATATTCCACCATTCACCGGCAGGTTCTGGACACTCACAGCGGCCACCCTGGCCGTCACGATTCCGACGGCCTGGCTGTCGTACCGCTACGTCGAATCCCCGCTCATCGATCGAGTACGCCGCCTTATCGGCCAGCCAATCGTTGCGAGCGAAAGCGCCATCAGGACGAGGATTTGAGGCCACGCGCCGAGTGCCGCCGGCGCCAGGTGTGGCCACGGACGAGACGCCGCCACGATCCCTGCCGCCCCGCACAACCCAACGATCGGCAACGCGGCCCGGGCGTCAGCCCGACCAACCTGCCAGGGTTGCGGCGCCTGTGGTGAGGCGCTCGGTGCCGGCCACGCTGCCAGCACGATCACCAACGCCAGGAGGACGAGGCCGGCGACCAGTGCTTCCCGATGCGCCGCCGCGGGCGTGAAATTCAGCACGACGAAACCGGCATCTCCGGGCGGAACCAAGTAGGCCTGTGCCCAGCCATCGTGCCGTACTGAAGGAAGGACCTCGCCACTGAAGATCGCCTGCCATCCGGCGTTGGCGTTCTCCGGGACGACGAGAACCGTCGCCTCGTCGCGGTCGCTGATCGCCACGACTCGCGACGAATCGTCCCACGAGTGAACCACGACGCTCGGCGGGGCTGCCGGCGGCCGCGGCGCACTGTTCGGCATCAGCCACAGGCTGACCGGCACGGTCTGTGCCGTCGGCTCTACGCGTACCTGGTGGCTGCCCGCCCTGAGTGGAACCGCGTGTGCGCAGGCTTTGAGCTCCAGCGGCCGGAGAGCCATGATTTCGCCGGCGGTGCCGCGCACCGATGTCGGTACCTTGGCGCCGTCCACCGAGATCGCGGGTCCAGAGCCGCACGGCAAGTCGATCACGGCCGACTCATCACGTGGTAAGACAAGATCCTCTGCACCCTTGATGATCACTTCCGATATCCCGGGCGGTAGCGGCGACCTGGTGCCGAAGGTGGATTCGACATCCGTCACAGTCGCCCAGTCGGTGATCTCCACGCTCAACGTCCTGACTCGAACAGTCCGGCCGAAATCGACCGAGCCAGCGGCATCGACGTCGGCGACCCAGCTGCTGCCACCGGCCGCTAGGACGAGTCGCGCCGGCCGGGAAGCCGCCAGGCCAGGTGCAAAGCTCAGCTCGAGCCCGTCGATCGTCCGCTCCTCGGGTAGGTGGAGCCGCAGCGACGGAGTGGTGTCACCGGGCGCAGCGATCCAACTCGTGCCGAGATCTCCGTCGGCGGCCGCTTGCGGGCCGGCGACCGGTTCGGCGAACCGCCGTGACGACGCTGTGACTCGCAACTGGTCAGACGACGGCTGAACCAGGCGCTCCAGCGCCGCTCCGGGCCTTGGCTTCACCTGGCCGGAAACGACGTACTCACCGCCGATTGGCAAACTGAATTCCCTGACCAGCGTGCCGCCCTCTTCTCCGTGGCGGGCGATCGCGTCGCCGCACCGCCACCACCGGCCGTACTCGGCACACGCACTCCGCTGTAGGTCCGACGTCGAGAACACTGCCGCCGGAGATCCGTCGAACTGCATCTCGGCGTCGCTCGGTAAGTCTGCGGCTCGCACGCCACGAGTGACCTCGATTCCGGGCACGGCTATCTCACGTACGCCAAACAACCCGGCTTGACCAGATTCGGTGTCCGCGACGGCGAGCCTGAGGCGTTTCGTCGGGCCTGCGGGTACGGCCAGGCGCTGCCGTGTCCCGTCCGGCCGGACCGCTACCTCGATCTCACCCTGGTCCGTGACTACACGCATCAAAGTCGGAGCCGCGACAACCGGTGGCTCGTCGTACAGGCTGACCTCGACGGTGCCCAGATCCACTGGTTGCCCGAACTCCAACTCAATCCATTGGTCGACCACGAATCCGAATCCACCCGACAGCCAGGCCGTCTCGCGATCTCCGTCAACCGCCGCCCACGGCGAGTACTCGGGCCCGAACGCACCTGGAAGATCCGGCCGAGACGAATTCGATGACGTCCGGACGTCGGTGATGCCTGCGACCACAGCCACCGACTCGTCGCCAGCTATCGGCAGGTAGGGCCGCAGAGTGTCCACATCGGGGTGCTCGTCGGACCGCAGCACCTCGGTCGTGTTGTCCCGCGCCATGCCGTACCAGGAGGTGCGGCGCCGATTGCCATCAGTGATCACGGGCACCGCACGAGCAGGCGCAACATCATTGACATCGGCAGCCAGGAACGCTGCGCGTCCCTCAAGGACGCCGGCATCGCTCATCGGGAGAATGGATTCCGGCCCACCCGAGAGCCAGAGACTGCCAGCCTCCGGGTAGGCCCGCACCCGCGTTTCCGTCCCACCGCCCTCGATGGCGAAGATGTCGACAGCTGAGAACGGCGGGCTGAGGCCACCGTCGCCTACGGACCCGGGTTGGTTCAGCGATCCATATCGTTCTCCAAATGAAGCGACCCACTGAAGGCCTGGCGTGTGATTCAAGGCGTCATAAAGCAGCAACGAA
>DATHUM010000369.1:0-5299 GCA_035462225.1 Jiangellaceae bacterium
TGGAAGGGCGTAGCGAAGTTGCCCGAGCACACGACTCTCGCGCCGGGCCGTAACGTCGAGACGAGCACTTCGAGCTCGTCGTCCGATCGGTACTTCATGCGGTCGGGTACTTCGCGAGGACTTCGCGGAGCCGGTCGACAAAGCGCAGCGACTCGTCGTAGGGACGCTGCCAGACGTTGCGGCCGAAGATCAGCCCGGTCGCGCCGGCCTCCATCGACTGCCGGGCCTTCTCGATCATCGCCTCGTCGCCGGCCTTGGAACCGCCGGACACCAGCACCAGCGTGCGGTTGGCCGAGCGCACCACGGCATCGATCGCCTGCTGGGACGAGAAGTCACTGTCATATTCCTTCTTGACGCCGGTCCGCTTCTCCGGGTGGGGGAAGTTGACCTTCACCACGTCGGCGCCGAGTTCGCTTGCCGTGCGGGCCGCGTAGTCGACCGCGTAGAACGAGTCCTTACCGCCCTTGGCCTCGATCGCCGCGCCGCGCGGGTACGCCCACACGATCAGCGGCATACCCAGACGCTGGGCCTGCGCACGGATGTGGCGGTACTGCTCGAAATCCGCCTCTTGAGCCGGTGTGCCGACGTACAAGGTGTAGCCGACGGCATCGGCGCCGAGCCGGACCGCTTCCTCGACGGTGGCGTTGACGGGGGAGAGTGCTTCGGCATCGGACGGGATGTCCGTCTTTCCGTTGAGCTTGAGGATCAGCGGAACCTCACCGGCATAGTCCCAGTAGAACTTCTCGGCCAGCCCGATCTGGATCGCGATGCCGTTGAATCCGCCGGTCAGCGCCAGCTTGGTGATATAAGCCGGGTCGCTCGCCGCCGGGTTGGCGAAGAAGTCCCGCGGGCCGTGCTCGAGCCCCTGGTCGTACGGCAGGAACAGCGCGGTACCGTTGCGTTGTCCGTGCTGGAAGAGAATCCTGTTCAGCCGGGCCTTCTTGCCCGTATTGAGCCCGAGTTCGCGCAGTGGCGGCCGGGTCGTCATGACGATCCCTCCTCTTGAGATGTCAGTCGTCTACTTTCACGCTGCTCCGGCCTGCGGCCGAGGCATAGAGTCGTACGGGCAGTCGTCTCGGGACCTTGGCCAGATCGGGCGTCCTTCTGCCAAGGTGTGGGTGTGATCGGAGAACTGAGGGTTCGAGGCGGCGGAGCGGGCGAACCTGTGCTGCTCCTGCTGCACGGGCTCGGTGCGACCGGTGACGTGTGGGAAGGCTGGGCGGCCCTGCTGGACGAGCGGTGGCCCGGGCGCTGGTTGGCGCCCGACCTGCCCGGTCACGGTGGCTCGGACCCGCTGCCTCGTTACTCGTTCGGCGCAGTGGCGGCCGGTGTCGCGGATCTCGTGCAGCCGGCCGAACGGGTTGCCGTGCTCGGGCATTCGATGGGTGGCGTCGTGGGCCTGGCGCTGGCGAGCGGCTGGTTCGGGATTCGGGTCGATTCGGTGGTCGGGCTCGGTATCAAGGTCTCCTGGACGGACGACGAACTGGCCCGGGTGCGAGCGCTCGCCGAACGCCCCGTCGCATGGTTCGACTCGTACGACGAGGCCGCCACTCGTTACCTGCGCGTGTCCGGTCTTGCCGGGCTGCTGCCCCCTGACAGTCCGGCCACCGAGGCGGGTCTTCGGGAGGAGGGCGGTCGGTGGCGGCTCGCTCAGGATCCAGCGACCTTCGCCGTAGGTGCGCCGGACATGGCCGGTTTGCTGGCCGCATCGCGCGCCGCGGTGACCCTAGCTCGCGGCGAACGCGATGAGATGGTCACCGACGATCAACTGCGCGCGCTGGCTCGGTCCGCATCCACGCTGCCGGGTCTGGGACACAACGCACACGTCGAGGACCCGTCCGCCGTCCTGCGACTCCTCGAACCAGCCCGCAACTGATCGTCGCGAACAAGATTCGCGATGTTTAGCCGCCACCTGGTGCGGAAGCAGTTCATACCGTGGACCTGGTCAGTCTCTTCACGTCCTGGATCGTGGCGGCGCGCCGCCTGCTCACCCTGGTGGTGGTCAGCTGCCTGACCGGGCTCGTGGCGGCCGGCCTGGTGGCACCGGTGGTGACTGGTCTCGGTGTGGGAGCACGTGACGGTGCCGAGGCGTTCACCGAGATGCCCGAGGAGCTCGAGATCCAGCCGCTGGCCGAGCGGTCCCGAATGACGGACGCGGACGGCAACACGCTCGCGGTGTTCTTCGAGGAGAACCGGATCGAAGTGCCGTTGGACAAGATCTCGAAGGAGATGCAGGACGCTATCCTCGCCATCGAGGATCACCGGTTCTACGAACACGGACCACTCGACATTCAAGGAGCGTCCCGCGCCTTCGTGGGCAACCTGCGGGCCGGTGAGACAACGAGCGGCGGATCAACGCTGACCCAGCAGTACGTCAAGCTGCTGCTGCTCGACCAGGCCGAGTCCGCCGACGAGCGCGCCGCGACCCTGGCCGACTCGGGACCGCAGGGCTACTTCCGCAAACTGCGCGAGTTCGCGTCGCGCTGGGTGTCGAGCAGCGGATGACCAAGGACGAGATCCTTGCTGCGTACCTCAACCGCACGCTGGGAAGACACCGACTGGGAGCAGATCGTCGTGCTGTACGACATGCTGCTGCGCCTCGCCCCGTCCCCGGTGACCGGCCCGCACCGGGCGATCGCCCTGCGCTACGCGGCCGGCCCAGCGGATGCGATGTCCGAGCTGGACGAGTTGTCAGACGCCCTGGATAGGTACCACCTCTTCCACGCCGCCCCGTGCGGACCTGCTGCGCGAGATGGGCCACCCAGAGCAGGCCCGCGCCGCCGACCAGCGAGCCCTTGAACTCACCGCCAATCCGGCCGAGCAGGCGATGCTGCGGCGGCGCCTCGATTGGGCCTGAGCGCGAGTCCATCGGCGAACTGACGGGGACCTTCGTCCCTGAGTTTGCCCCACCTAGTGGGATTTGCTGGATACGGACGCCGATCGAAGGGCTGAGCACATATGAAGCAGGTACGGATACACGGGCGAGGTGGCCAGGGTGTTGTGACCGCGGCAGAGATGCTGTCGGTGGCGGCGTTCATCGATGGCCGGCATGCGCAGGCCTTCCCGAGCTTCGGATCGGAGCGGACGGGGGCGCCGGTGGTGGCGTTCTGCCGGATCGGCGACACCGCGATCCGTACTCGCGAACCGGTCACCGAGCCCGATGTGGTGATCATCCAGGACGTGACGCTGCTTTACCAGGTCGACGTGTTCGGCGGGCTGCGCCCAGCGGGTTACGTCCTGCTCAACTCCACGGGCGGCATCGCGGATCTAGGCATCGGTGAGATCGCTGAGCACCGCCCGCCCGGCCACGTCACCATCCTGCCGGCGAGCGAGTTGGCGATGACGCATGTTGGGCGTCCGCTTCCCAATGCGGCGCTGCTCGGCGGTTTCGCCGCGCTCACTCGCCTGGTGTCGCTCGGTTCGGTCGAGGCCGCCATCCGCGCCCGGTTCGCCGACCGGCTCGCTCAATCAAACATCGCCGCGGCCCGCGAAGCGTACGAGTTCGTCGCGGCGAGGCAGCAGGAGGTGGCCCGTGCTTGAGCAGATCGAGGGGTCGAAGGCGGTCGCGAGGGCGGTCGCCCAGTGCCGGCCGGAGGTGATCGCCGCCTACCCGATCTCGCCACAGACCCATATCGTCGAGGCGCTCAGTGCCGCCGTGAAGGCAGGCGAGCTCGCGCCGTGTGAGTTCATCAACGTGGAGTCGGAGTTCGCGGCGATGTCGGTGGCGATCGGCGCCTCGGCAGCCGGCGCGCGGGCGTACACCGCCACCGCCAGCCAGGGGCTGCTCTACATGGTCGAGGCCGTCTACAACGCATCCGGTCTGGGCCTGCCGATCGTCATGACGGTGGCCAACCGGGCGATCGGCGCGCCGATAAACATCTGGAACGACCACAGCGACTCGATGTCGCAGCGCGACTCCGGCTGGATCCAGCTCTACGCGGAGGACAACCAGGAGGCCCTGGACCTGCACATCCAGGCCTTCCGGATCGCCGAGGAACTCTCGCTGCCGGTGATGGTGTGCATGGACGGGTTCGTGCTCACTCACGCCTATGAGCGGGTCGACATGCCGACTCAGGCCCAGGTGGACTCCTTCCTGCCGCCGTACGAACCGCGGCAGGTTCTCGACCCCGCAGACCCGGTGTCGAGCGGTGCGCTGGTCGGGCCGGAGGCGTTCACCGAGGGCCGGGACCTGGCGCACGTCAAGCAACTCCAGGCCCTGCAGGTCATCCCGGCAGTGGCCGGGGAGTTCGCGGTGGAGTTCGGCCGGACCTCGGGCGGGCTGCTGCACAGCTACCGGTGTCACGACGCCGAGACCGTCGTGGTCGCTCTCGGCTCGGTTCTCGGCACGCTCAAGGACACGGTGGACGAGCTTCGGGGCGCCGGAATGAAGATCGGCGTACTCGGGCTGAAGTCGTTCCGGCCGTTCCCGTTGCAGGCCGTCCGGGAGGTGCTCCGGGACGCCAAGCGGGTCGTCGTCGTCGAGCGGGCGTTCTCGGCCGGCATCGGCGGGATCGTTTCGGCGAACGTGCGGATGTCGCTGTCCGGCCTTTCGATGCACGGCTACACGGTCGTCGCCGGACTCGGCGGGCGCGCGATCACCCGGGCGTCGCTGCGGCGGATGCTCACCGATGCGGTGGACGACCGGCTCGAACCGCTGACCTTCCTGGACCTCGATCACCGACTGGTCGAAGGGGAGTTGGCGCGCATGCGGCGGCAGCGCCGATCCGGACCGGCCGCTGAGAACATCCTCCGCGACGTCGGCGCTGTGAGCGCCAGGATCTCGTAGGGAGCCGCACCATGGCCGTCCAGCCGATCAAGTTCTACCAGACGGGCAGCTTCGTCGTCGGGAACCGCCTGCTCGCTCCCGAGCAGCGCTCCGTCCAGGCCGATCCCGCCCGAGCCAACGCCCTGACCTGCGGCCACCGCGCCTGTCAAGGCTGTGGCGAGGCACTCGGCGCGCGGTATGTGGTGGACACGGCCATGCGCGTCACCGGCAACCAGCTGATCGCCGTCAACGCCACCGGATGCCTCGAGGTCTTCTCGACGCCGTTCCCCGAGACCTCCTGGCAGCTGCCGTGGCTGCACTCACTGTTCGGCAACGCACCGTCGGTCGCGACCGGGGTGGCGGCGGCGATGCGAGCCAAGGGCCGCTCCGACGTCCGCGTACTCGCCCAGGGTGGTGACGGAGGCACTGTCGACATCGGCTTCGGCAGCTTGTCCGGGATGTTCGAGCGCAACGACGACGTGCTCTACGTCTGCTACGACAACGAGGCCTACATGAACACCGGAGTCCAGCGAT